>JABXKX010000591.1 GCA_013619035.1 Peptostreptococcaceae bacterium | reverse complement strand
CTATAAATGTATCAAAATAAAGTAAATTAATATCATCCCTATAGTTTTCCTCACGTTCCCAAGAATATATAAAATCACTTGTTTTTATGATTTTGCCATCAGACCATTGTGCGTTCTTTAGTTTGATATCATATATTAAATAATCATCACTCACAGCGATTTTTTCAGCCATACCCAGTTTAACTAGATCGTCTTCGACACGCGTTAAACCTTCATATAGCTGATTTACAACTTGCTTTTCAATATCAGAAAGAGTCATACTTGGATAGAAAAACCTTGGTCTAAAATGCGTGCTCCAAACCATAGTCTCTTTGGTTTTCGTTACAGGACTGACACCAAATTGTTCTTCACACGACAGCATACATACTCCTAAGAAAACGATAATGACAACATATATTGATTTCGTGATTATATTTCTCATTACAGCCTCCTAAAGCATTGTATTCACTACTTAATTTTAACACAAACAGGAAAAAAAGGCATTAAAAAAACCCGTGTTCACACACGGGTTTAAAATATCTTATTGATCTAAGTACGCTCTACCAAAGTAGAATTTACCAAGTACAGTTCTTTCAACATCTTTCAAGTAATCTTGTTGATGAATTTGATCAACGTAGTTGTAAATTGGAATAAACCAAGCATCTTCTACAACAACTTTTTCAGCAGCAGCAAGCATGTCATATCTATCTTGACCCATAGCTTGAGATGAACCTTTGATTAATGTATCAAATTCTTCGTTAGACCACTCTGGTGAGTTAAGTGCATTACCAGTAATATAGAAACCGATGAAAGTTAATGGGTCAACGTAGTCGCCAATCCATCCGCCTCTAGCGATTTGGAATTCATGTGTTTTTCTTAATTCTTGGAATACACCCCACTCCATAGAAGATACTTCCATATCAATTCCTAAGTGAGTTTTGAATGCATCTTGCATTTGTTGTGCTACAAGTAAGTGACCTTCAGTTGAGTTAGTTACATACTCAACAACTGGGAAACCTTCACCATTAGGGAAGCCAGCGTCAGTCATTAATTGCTTCGCTTTAACAATGTTTGCATCCATATCATAGATATCAACACCATACTCTAAAGCTTTATCAGCAAAATCTTCACCGTTAGCATCTTTGATCCCTGGAGGAATAAAGTTGATAGCAGGAATGTTACCTGAGTTAAGCATATCAGTAATTGCAACTCTATCGATTACAAGTGACATAGCTTGTCTAACTCTAACGTCTTGCATTTCATCTAATTGGTGAGCATTTAAGTTAATGTAGTAAGTACCTGGTCTAGCTTCGATTCTAAAAGTAGGATCTTCAACTAATAATCTAGGAACTTCTGCAGGTGGAATAGTTGTATTGAAATCAAATCCGCCTGATTCGTACTCAGCTAAAGCTGCAGTACCTTCGTTAATCATTTTAGCTACGATTTTGTCAATCTTAACTTCATCAGCTTGCCAGTACATAGGGTTCTTTTCAAGAACGATTCTATCTCCTGGAACATACTCAGTTAAGATATAAGGTCCGTTACAGATAACTGTAGCAGGATCTGATGCCCAAGCGCCATCTGCTTTAGCTTCAACAGCATCTTGTCTTAAAGGCATTAATGTAGCAAAACCAGTTAAACCTACAAAGTAATCAGCTGGAGCTGATAAAGTAACTTCGAAAGTAGACTCGTCAATTGCTTTACATGATTCATAGTTAAACTCAGCAAAGATCCAAGAATAATCAGAAGCTGTAGCAGGATCAGTGTTTCTGTTCCAAGTGTATTCGAAATCGAATGCAGTAACAGGTTTTCCATCTGACCATTTAACGCCATCTCTGATATGGAAGTTATAAACTAAACCATCTTCGCTTACTGTATGACTATCAGCCATAGCATAAACTGGTTTACCATCAACTTCTCTCATTAAACCTTCGAAAGTGTTGTTAATTACATGACCTGAGTTAACAGCAGCATTTAAACCTGGATCTAAAGTTTCAATTGTAGCACCAAGGTTCCAGTTAAATACCATTTCTTCCATTGTTTCTTCTTCTGTTGCTTCTTCTTCTGTTGCTTCTTCTTCTGACGATGAATTATCAGTAGTAGCAGCATTGTTTGTAGTGTTTGCATCTGCATTATTATTGTTGTTGTTTCCACAACCCACGAATAAAGACAGTACTAAAGCAAATACTAACATCAAAGTAAATAATTTCTTTAACAATGTGTTCCCTCCTTTTATTGTTTCCCTATTAATAATATTTATGTTAACAGCATAAACTGTAAACACCTTAGTTAAGGTTAGATTAATAAATTTAACATTTTTGTAACATATTCAATTTATTATATAATACAATACCCCAAAAATCAATTGTATTCAAAAGATTCTTACAATTTAATTCGTTATAAAAACATTCAATTGTCATAGATTATGACAATTGAATGATTATTTTAGAAGTTTGGATCATTCACTTTATGACAAGAAACCCAATGATCATCATTGACTTCAACAAGTATAGGTTCTACTTCAGCACAAAGAGGTTTTGCATATTGGCACCTAGTTCTAAATGTACAGCCAGATGGCGGATTGATTGGAGATGGTACATCACCTTCAATTATTATACGATTAGAATTTCTCATTATTTCAGGATCTGGAATCGGGATAGCCGAAAGTAGAGCCTGTGCATATGGATGAAGTGGCTTTGCGTATAAATTATCAGAAGACGCAATTTCAGCCATTTTACCTAAGTACATAACACCAATACGGTCAGAAATATACTTAACCATTGAAAGGTCATGTGCAATAAATAAATAAGTCAATCCATGCTTTTTTTGTAAATCTTCAAGCATATTAACAACTTGAGCCTGAATTGATACATCTAGTGCTGAAATTGGCTCATCACAGATAATAAACTCAGGGTCAACCGCTAAAGCTCTTGCGATACCAATTCTTTGACGTTGCCCACCTGAGAATTCATGAGGATAACGACTTGCATGATCTTTTGATAAACCAACTGTCTCAAGTAAGTTGAAAATTCTAGCTTGTCTTTCTTTACCAGATGCCAGGCCATGAATATCAAGAGGTTCTCCAATAATATCAGAAACTGTCATTCGTGTATTTAAAGAAGCATATGGATCTTGGAAGATCATTTGAATTCTTTTTCTGTAATCCATTAGCTGAGACTCTTTCATATTGGCAATATCTACGCCATCAAATATGATTTCACCTGCAGTAGGATTGTATAATCGAATTAATGTTCTACCTGTAGTTGACTTACCACAACCAGACTCTCCAACTAAACCAAATGTTTCACCACGATTAATTGAAAAAGAAATATCATCAACAGCTTTTACATTTAATGTTGCTTTACCGAAGAATCCCTTTTTGATTGGGAAGTACTTCTTCAGGTTCTTTACTTCTAACAAGATATCATTAGCCATTATTTATCCTCCCTTCTAACGCCTGTAGAAACTTCAATCTTAGGCGCATCTGGATGGTTCAACCAACATGCAGAACGGTGACCATTTTGCTCATAAGTATACTCTGGGAATTCATCTAAACAAATCTTCATAGTATATGGACATCTTGAATAGAAAGGACAACCAGCCGGTGGCTTTAATAAGTCTGGTGGCGATCCTGGAATTGGTACTAATTTTTCATCTGATTCAATGTCTAATCTTGGAATAGATTTTAATAGTCCCATTGTATAAGGATGTCTTGGTTGATAGAAGATATCATCGATTTCTCCTTCTTCCATTACTAGTCCACCATACATAACAACTACTCTAGAACATAAATCAGCTACAACACCTAGATCATGTGTAATTAGAATAATTGATGTTTCTACTTTATCTTTTAAATCTCTTAATAACTCAAGAATTTGAGCTTGAATTGTTACATCAAGCGCAGTTGTTGGCTCATCAGCAATTAATAAATCAGGTTCACACGCAAGTGCAATCGCAATCATAGCACGCTGTCTCATACCGCCACTGAATTCATGTGGATAGTTATCTACACGTTCCTCTGGCGCTGGAATACCAACCATATGAAGCATTTTAATAGCTTCTTGTTTTGCTTCTGTTTTATTTAATCCTCTATGAAGTTTTAAACCCTCCATAATTTGATTACCTATAGAATATACAGGATTTAACGATGTCATTGGATCTTGGAAGATCATTGCAATCTTATCTCCTCTTATACCTAACATCTCTTTTTCTGGTTTCTTAGCTAAATCTTCTCCTTGGAAAAGAATTTCTCCAGATTTTATCTTACCTGGGAATTGTAATAATCTCATCACTGATAAAGATGTTACACTTTTACCAGAACCAGATTCACCAACGATTCCAAGGATTTGTCCTTTTTCTACATTAAAGGAAACACCTCTAACTGCTTGTACCTCACCTAAATGTGTATAAAATGAGGTTTTTAAATCTTTTACTTCTAGAATGTTCTTACTCATCATACACCTCTTACTTTCTTAATCTAGGGTCTAGTGCGTCTCTTAATCCATCACCTAAGAAGTTAAACGCCAATACAGTTGCTGAAATAAATAGCGCTGGATAGAACAATTGATAAGGATACGCATTTAAGTTTTGAGTTGCTTCCTGAGCCATAGTACCCCATGAAGCTACTGGTACAGCAATACCAATACCGATGAAACTTAAGAAAGCTTCTGTAAAGATTGCTGATGGTATACTCATTGCAAGTGATACAATGATTGGACCCATAGCATTAGGAATTAAGTGACGAGATAAGATTCTACCTGTACTTGCACCTATTGTTCTAGCTGCTAAAATATATTCTTGTTCTTTAATACTTAAGATTTGACCTCTAACCAAACGAGCCATTCTTACCCAGAATACAATACCTAAGGCCAAACAAATGGTAAATAGTCCTGTTTGATCAAAGAATACTTGAATAAGGATTACGTAGATTAAAAGTGGAACTGTTGAAATGATATCAACAACACGCATCATTACATTATCTACTGTCCCACCAATGTATCCTGAAATACCACCGTAGAATACACCAATAATGAAGTTAACTAGTGTTGCAACAAATGCAACTGTTAAAGAAATTCTAGCACCATACATAACTCTTGAATAGATATCTCTACCCAGTTGATCTGTACCAAACCAGAACTTATTATTTAACATTGTTTTAGACGTTTCAACTTCCTCACCATTCATATATACATGATATACTGGTATATCTTTTAATGCTTTGTTAACTCTATCTCTTTCTGCATCAATCTTTTCTCTATTAGAAACATCTTCTAACTCAGCTTCAAGTTCGATTCTTTTTTCTTTCCAGAAATAGTATGGTACATATACAATTTGATCTTCAATTTCAAAGAACTTAAATTGTTGCATTGCTTTTGGCAATGTTAAATACGGTTCAATATGAGTCAATTCATCTGCACCTATTGATTCATTGATTTTATCTTTATATCTTCTATAGTCCATTTCAGGTACAGGATTATCTGCAATCTGTCCGTCTTCAACTAAGATGATTTTAAACTCATAAGGTACCAAGTAGAAGTAAGTATCTTCATCTACTTTATATAACTTCATAATAGCTGGTAAATTTGAATTACCATTATTAATCTTTCTTTCCGGTTGTAATACAAATGTTGCATCCGCTTCTGATTGTTTACCAGCAGCTACTAACTCTTCATAATTTGTTTCATATTCAGCATTGTTTTTCCATTCAACAACAACTGTTCCCAAGTATCCCCAAAGAATTAAAACTACAACACAAATCAAACCAAACATAGCTAATTTGTTTTGCTTTAATCTTCTCCAAGCATCTTGCCAGTACGTAAGACTCGGACGAGCTATTACGTCTTTATCCATTGATTCACTTGGTACGCGTTCCCACATTTCTGTAGGTATCTTTTTCACAGACATAAATCACTCCCCCTAATCGTTCAATTTAATTCTCGGATCAACGTAAACATAAAGAATATCTACTAAGAAAATCATAATTACATAGAATAATGCATACAGTATTACAGTTCCCATAATCATTGTATAATCTCTAGCCTGTACACTTGATACAAAGAAGTCACCCATACCTGGAATACCAAATAATCTTTCAACAACGAATGAACCTGTCATTACTGCTGCAATCATTGGTCCCATATATGTGATAACTGGTAACAATGCATTTTTAAGGGCATGTTTACCGATTACTACAAATTCTGATAAACCTTTTGCTCTTGCTGTTCTAATGTAATCTTGTCTTAATACCTCAAGCATACTTGAACGAGTTAATCTAGAGACGAATGCTAAAGAAAAACCACTAAGTGCTATAACTGGCATAATATAAGCTGCTGGTGAATCCAAGCCTGTTGCTGGTAACCAACCTAGTTTTGTTGTTAAGAAATAACGAAGTCCAGCACCGATTACAAAGGATGGTACGGCAACTCCTAATGTGGCAATTATCGTTACGACATAATCTTCCCATCTATTCTGTTTCAGTGCGGATATAATACCAAGTGGCATACCCAGAATAATGACAAAGAGGGCGGACACAAGTCCTAATTTACCTGATATAGGGAATGTTAATTTTAATAACCCTAAAACGGTCTCCCCTTTTCTAGTATACGATGGTCCAAAATCAAATTTTAAAATGCCTATAAAATAATCTTTGAATTGTACAATTAACGGATCATCTAAATGATATTTTTCAATGATTGCTTGTTCTATCTCTGGCGGCAATTGTTTCTCTCTTGTAAATGGCCCACCAGGTAGCGCTCTCATTAAAAAGAATGTTAATGCAATTACAAAGACCATGGTAATGATCATACTACCAATTCTTTTTAAGATATAACTTCCCAAATTTATACTCCTTTCGACAGTTCTGTCCGAACGTCCCCCCAATAATGAATGAAGTTACATTAGACACTCCAACGTGTTCTGCAAGATCACATTTGAAATATATAAAGA
>JABXKX010000180.1 GCA_013619035.1 Peptostreptococcaceae bacterium | reverse complement strand
ATTATAAGAAGGCATCTACTAATCTGATTGTACAAAAGGCTGGCGCTCCTAGAGGGATACTCTCTCACTACTTCTCCGATAAAGAAGAGCTTTTTGATTATTTAAACTATTACTCATTTGAGAAGGGGTTTGAAGAGATTGATAGATACCTTGATTGGGAGAATAATGATATTATTAAGAGAATCAGTGATCTGACAAAATATAGACTAGACGTGATAGCGAAATATCCATACATGATTGAATTTGGTGAGAAATATAAAGAGCAGATTTTTCAATTCACAAATGTGACAGCAGTATATGAATGGAAAGAAAAATTTTATAAACATAACATTGATTACAGTCTGTTTAAGGAAGACATTGTGTTAGAAAATGCGCTTCATATCTTGAAATGGACATTTAGAGGTCTGTATAAAGAATTATTAAAAAACAGTGACGAGATAAGTGAATCGGTAATATTACACCAAAAGGATGAATGTGATACCTATTATGAATTGTTGGTTTCAAGCTTTTATAGAGGGAGGTTCTGATGATATATAATTTCAAAGAAATAGAGGTTCCGTCATTACTAAAAGTTGGCGGTAAAGCAAAAGCACTCATTGAAGCAACTAAGTATGGACTAGCTGTACCAGAGGGTATAGTTTTATCAGTCGATTTTTTTGAACCTTGGTTAAGTGAGATTAAGGGCTCAGATGAATTTAGAGTCGTCTTAGAAGATGCAACTAAGGAGAGCTGTGATAAACTTAAACAGTTAGCGGTACATATGAGATTTGATCCTAAGCAATATGAAGCGTTTGATAATCAAATGAAAGATTTAGAAGGAGTATTGTTTGCTGTTAGGTCATCATCTCCTGAAGAGGATCTCGAAGGGACTTCTTTCGCAGGAATGTATGAGACCTATTTGGGTACAAACAGAGCAGATATAGAAGGAACAGTTGCTTTAGCATTTTCTTCTTGTTTCGACTTTCGAGTAATGTCATATAAGAAACAAAATGGATTAGCGCTTGAAAACACATCAATAGCAATCGTGATACAAAGACAGATAGCATCAGATGTAAGTGGAGTAGGCTTTTCTTTAAATCCTATAAACAATGCATATGATGAGGTTTTTATTAATGCGAGTTTTGGTTTGGGTGAGGCCATTGTATCAGGGTTGGTAACTCCTGATACCTATATTTATGATGCTGAGGAAAAGATCATTATTGAGAAAAAAGTCAATAAGAAAGACATTAGACTTAGTCTGAATCCTAATGGTGGGATATATGAAGAAGAGAATGAAGATAAGGAAAAACAAGCTTTATCAGATGAACAAATTATAGAACTTTCTACTTTGATAAAAAAGTGTGAAGAACACTATCAGAAACCCATGGATATTGAATGGGCGTTTGAGAAGGAAGTGTTATATTTACTCCAATCTAGACCCATTACTACCTATCTTCCTTTCTTTGACGAGTTACTTACTAAACCAAGAGAATCAAAGAGATTTTATATTGATTTATTGATGATGACTCAAGGTATAAGTGAACCCATGAGTGTGCTTGGCATGGATGTTTGGGCAAAACTTATCTTTGTAACTAAGAGTGGTTTGCTTAGCGTTCCAATTAATGGTACTGCTCCGATTATTAATGGTAGAGAGTATTTGAGCGTCACAGCATATCAGAAAGTATTAGGAAAGAAAAACGGTAGGAAAGCATTAGATACTTATGATGGTAATATCAAGAAGATATTTGATGATATTCATATAGAAAAATATCCCTTTAATGACAAACCTGAAGGCACAGAAGGTTATATTGGAAGAGCTCTAAAAAAAGCATTATCAATGCTGCCAGAATTATTCAAAGCACTCCTTTCAGATACTGATAAAATTGTTAAAAATTATAAAGCCCATGTAGAGGTGTTCTCAAATGCTTTGAATGAGCTAGATAGCAACGCATCTGTTGATTTGACAGTTGACGAAATAATGAAAAATATTGGTCTGTTAATGAGTAATGTTACACCTATTTTAGCTGGGATGTTAGCACAACAATCCATTAAGAAACTATTTAAGAACGGTGAGATTGATTCAGAACTAATTGCATTAAATATGAATTTAGAAGGGAACCCAACTAGTGAAATGGGAAAACTTCTATTTACAATGGCTTGTTCTGATGCATTCAAAAGTATTCAATCTAGAGATGACTTTATCATGCAGGTTGAGAGTAATACTTTACCAGAATCCTTCAAGAAACAATACGATCAATTCATGACGATGTACTCATCCCGTGGTTTCAAAGAAATTGATGTTGCCACTGTTAGAGTTTATGAAGACGTCGGAATGGTTTATGATAGATTAGATGAGATAATAACGACAGAAAATCAGAACTTAGTAGTGAAAGTTAAAAGAGATGAAGCTTATAATAGACTTCTAAAACTTGCCGAAGAAAAAGGGAAGGAGAAGAAATTTATAAAAGCAGCAGCGAGGTTAAAAGCTACTTTTGGTTATAGAGAATATCCTAAATATATGATTGTAAATGCATTTTCTGCTTTGCACAAAATATGTTTAGAAGTAGCAAAACAGTGGGTGATTGATGGTAGAATTGAAGAACCATATCATATTTTTGATTTAAAAGTAGATGAAATAGCAGAAGCACAAAGCAATGTGAAGTTTGATATTGCGTCTGCAAGAAAACGAAATCTCAAGGGATATAAGAAAGTTGAACATATTAAAAAATGGCCACTTGTCATCGATAGTAGAGGCAAAATCTATCAACCTAAGCTTGAGATTAATGACGGGGATATTGTTGGTAACTCAATAGCACCTGGGTTTGTAACCGGTAAAGTGAAAATTCTTCATTCTCCATATGAGAAGTCTCTTAATCCTGGTGAGATATTAGTTGTTAGAACTACAGAACCTTCTTGGACACCGATATTTACTAATGCTGCAGGTGTATTAATGGAAATTGGTGGACCTTTACAACATGGTGGTATTATTGCAAGAGAATATGGTATTCCATGTGTAAGTGGTTTGATGGGCATTATGGATCTTCTTAATGATGGAGATCTAGTAGAAGTCGATGGGAATAATGGTATTGTACGGTTGCTTGAAACGAATTAATTCCACTAGAAAAGAAATAACACAGCATTCTGTTGAAGTACGTCTTTTGTGATTGTTGTCTATAATAGGTATGAAAAGTTATAGTTAGATAAGTTTCTACTCATGTGGAATCGGTTTTGAGACGGGTAAGAAAATAATGTAAAAAAAGCAGAGACAACTGTAAATATTGTGGCAATAAAAAAGGAATCATGATTAATTTCATGGTTCCTCTTGACTGTAATAATAAATACCGGTTAGTAATTCCAACAAGGTTAGCGATCGAAGTTTCCAGAGCAGCTGTGTTAACTGATGTTATCTTTCACCATACGAAAAACCACTAAATCCAGGGGAAATACTAGTTACGAAATGTACTGAACCCTCATGGACACCTATATTCATTAATGCAGCAGGTGTTGTTATGGAATTAGGTGGTCCACTTCAGCATGGTGGTATAATTGCTAGAGAATACGGCATTCCATGTGTAAGTGGTTTAATAGGGATAACTGGTGAGATTAAAGATGGTGATTTGATTGAAGTAGATGGTACTAATGGGATTGTTAGATTTGTTGAAAGTTCAGAAGAAAATTAAAAAATCTTCAGTCTTTACGTTCCTTCATCTCTCATATGGATTCCACTTGTTATTCGTGGAGATAGTTGTGAAGCTTAAGTTATCATTGTAATTAAATACTAAATATCAATTTAAGTTCGGAGTAATTTTATTTGCTTGGAACTTTTTTATTTACTATAATTGCTTCTGCAGTTATTAACGAAATTTTGATGAATTTACTGATTATAGGGTATGTTATAAATGTAAAAAGTATAATATACAAAAGTTAGCTGAAAAGCAGTTAGAAAGTTTATTAAATAGCAAAAAGAGTTGTTAGTATGATTTATATTTTGATTGTTCTTACTTTGATTATATTTCCACTTACAATTATTATACCGACATAGAATCTTAGATAGATTGAATACTGGATTTTTAAGTATATGGATTCTTGATATGGAATTATCCATATTATTTTACTTGTATATTAAAGGTATCAACCTATTAGCGGAACAAGTAAATACATATGATTCAGTAATTCAATCATAATGGGATAAGTTCATTTTGGAATTTTCTAATGGATTATATCAGAGGAAGTTATTGATTATGCTATTAGATGCAGAAATAGTTAATTGGTCATCTGAGTTTCCAATCGTTCTCAAAATTATCAGTGGTTTACTATTGGTACCATCTTTATACTTTTTATATCAAGCAAATGACATAAATGCATATATCAACAGTCATTCGCTTTAAATCAGAACTGAGGCTTGAAGTGATTATGGACTATCTAGCCATAATTGCTTTAATAATTTTAGTCTTTTGGATGCTTGGTAAAGATAAAGTTTTAGCTGAGGGTTTATTTTCAGTAACAAAGTTATTTAAATTACATAGACAGCTGTATTAAATAAAAGGAGGATAATATGAATAAAATTATTACTAAACTAATAATAACAGTTTTTTGTTTCACTATCATTTCATCAATATCTTCAGCAAGTGAGAGTGATAACAGCGACTATACAAATCACTGGGCATATGAGTATATTGAACATTTTCTAGAAGAAGGTTTTATTATTCTAGATGACGATGGAAATTTTAAACCAGATGAGCCAATTACAAAAGCAGATTTTGCTTCAATAACAAACAAGGCTTTCAATTTTGAATATAAATATTGGGCTAATTTTAAAGATATTGAGCAGAGTGATATTTACTATGATGATTTTCTAAAAGCGAGAGGAGCAGGATACTTAGCAGGATACCCTGATGGAACTATAAAACCATTGAATTATTTCACACGTGAAGAATTTGCAGTAATTATTGGCAAATTACTTAAACTTGATTTTGAAAAAAACATTATCGAAGCAGAAAAATTTTCAGATGCGTATAGATTTCAGAGTTGGAGTAAAGGTGCAATTGGTGCAGTAGCAAAAAATGGATACATGAATGGGTTGCCAGGAGGGAATTTTGATCCAGGCGGTCATATTACAAGAGCGCAGGCTGTAACAGTTTTAAAAAAATGTTATATGGATGATAGAACAAATCGTTATAGTGGTACCAGTCATTATGTTTCGGTAAATGGAAATGATTCGAATATAGGAACAATTGATAAACCTTGGAGAACTTTTAAAAAGGCTGTAGAGTCAGTAAACGCAGGAGATACAGTGTATGTAATGCAAGGTACTTATAATGAGAGATTGATTATTAATAAATCTGGAAATGCAGGTGATGAAATCACATTTAAGGCTTATCTAGATGATATTGTAACTATAGATGGGAACGGTCTAGAAATGGCTACATGGGCAGGTCTTGTTGATATTCAGAGACAGAGTCACATAAGAATTTCGGGATTCGATGTAATCAATTCACCTGCAATGGGTATTATGGCTTGCGACAGCGACTATATTACAATTGATAATAATTATATCTATAATACATTTAGTCCTGGTATTCATACATGGGGAGACAAAAACTTGTTGATTGATGGCAATAAGGTAGAGAAAGCGTGTACTGTCGGAGATGGAGTTCTTGAATGCATTTCACTTAGGAATTGCGATACTTTCCAAATAAGTGATAATATTGTATTTGACTCTAAGAATATCGGTATTGATATGGCAGAAGGATGTACATACGGTAAGATATTTAACAATGAAGTATATAACACAGGTCTTGGAATATATTTAGATGCATGGGATAAATATGCTGCTGACATGGAAGTGTTTGATAATGTATGTTATTCTAACGGAACAGGTTTTTGCGTTAACACAGAAAATGGCGGTTTGATAGAAGATATTAAAATATACAGAAATATTTCTTATGATAATACGGATAACGGTTTTGCGATGGGTTGGGGAGGTGTATATGAAGCAAGTCATACAGTTAAAGATGTAGAAATACATGGAAACCTTTCTTATGGAAATGGTGAAAATGGTATTTGTATTTTTGGTGTAAAAGAAGGTTATATTGATGATGTCAGAATTTACAACAATTTAGTTTATGATAATATGAGAGTTGGGATAGCGGTATTTGGAGTTGCAAAGGAACCTAACATATATTCAATTAAAAATATTCAGATACTTAATAATACAATTGTTGATAATGGTAGTGAAGAAATGTGGGGAAGTGGAGGAATCTTTATAAGCAATCCAGTTAGTAAAACAGGTGTAATGGAGAAGATAATTATCAGAAATAATATTATCAGTAACAATTTATCTTTTACAATTGCTGTGTGGAAATTTGGTAATTCAGTTGAAGATATTGTAATTGATTCTAACTTGGTCCATGGATATCTGAATGATGTTAACAATTATGGGGAAATATTGGGAACAAATTCTGTTAAAGGAATACCTTCTTTTGTAGATTCTTTAAACAATGATTATCATATTACATCTGAATCTGAAGCTATTGATATCGGATCTTCTAAGAATGCTCCTTCAATAGATTTTGATGAAAATCAAAGACCACAAGGAGAAAAAATTGACATAGGTGCATACGAATTTGTAACAGTAGAGTAAAATTAGATAGTTTTTCTTGACATCACACATGTAGAAACGGTTGTGAAGCCCAAACTATCATTATAATTAAATAAGGAATTCATAATTCAAGTTCTGAGTAGATCTATTTGCTTAGAACTTTTTTATCTGCAAGTCCTTTACCACACATGTGGAGTGTGTTGTGAGGATACGTCGCAAAGATACATTATAATCCTTGAATTCATGCACTTTACGAACTTTTTTAACTTTAACAGAAATAGTTATGATTTTAGAAATAAAGAACAAATTAATGGTGTTAAAGTAAGAGTTGGTATTTGATAGGGGGTAAGGG
>JABXKX010000002.1 GCA_013619035.1 Peptostreptococcaceae bacterium | reverse complement strand
TAATGAAATACATTCTATTCAATAGAGTGTATTTTTAATTTAATATTCCGACTATTTAAATCTATGGAACTTATTGTTTTTCCTTGCGTCTATATCTAAGTAAACACAAACAAAAACAAAAGGAGAAAGAAAATGAAAAAATTATTAGTACTATCGGTTATCACAATCTTATCACTTACACTTGCAGCATGTGCGGTTAATGATGCAAATAATAATAATGAGGTCGTTGAAGATGTTGTTGTTAATGAAGGTAACTCAGAAAATGCAGTAGAAGAAACTGAAGAAGTAGTAGAAGAAGCAGAAGAGGTAGTTGAAGTAACAATGACACTTGAAGAAATTATTGATCAAATGTACCTTCAATCAGGTTTAGAATTCCCTGGTACTATGAAATCAGAATTAACAGCTGAGAATATGAATTACATGTTAGGTGTAGATAACTTTGAATACCTTGAGGGATTAGCTTCAGAGCCAATGATGAGTTCGCAAGCACATTCAATTGTTTTACTTACAGTTGAAGAAGGTAGTGATATTGAAACAATTAAATCAGATATTAAAGCAAATGTAGATGGTCGTAAATGGATCTGTGTTGGTGTAGAGCCAGAAAATATTTTAGTAGAAAATGTTGGTAATCACATTGTATTAATTATGGATTTAGAATCTGAAGCTTTAATGACAGCATTTTTAGATATCATGAACTAGAAAGGACGTAGCATTGTTATTCTCAAGTATTAGCTTTATATACTTTTTCTTACCAATCATGTTGATTGGGTACTTTGTAACACCTAGAAAATATAAGAATTTAACGCTTTTACTTGGGAGCTTAGCATTCTACTTTGCTGGAGAACCTAAGTATACAGTGCTACTTATTATTTCTACATTGGTAGACTATACACATAGTAAAATAATTGTAAAACATCGAGGAACAAAGAAAGCAAAAAAAGCTTTGATCTCATCTATTATCATAAATCTGACTATGTTGGTTTTCTTTAAATATTCAGATTTTATGATAATAAATATCAACGCTTTATTTAATGCTAATATAACACTTTTACATTTAGAATTACCGATTGGCATCAGTTTTTTTACATTTCAAACCATGAGTTATACCATAGATGTTTATAGAAATGAAGCTGATGTTCAAGACAGTATCATTGGCTTAGGTACTTATGTTGCGCTGTTTCCTCAATTGATAGCAGGCCCAATTGTTCGGTATAAGACAATTGCTGAAGAACTTAAGACTAGAGAACATAGTTTTGATAACTTCAGTTATGGTATCAGTCGTTTTGTAATCGGTTTATCTAAAAAAGTTTTAATTGCCAATTCCCTAGGGGAATTAGCTGAAATGATTTACTTCACAAAAGAAGTATCGGTGTTATTCTATTGGATATCAGCTGTAGCGTATGCACTTCAAATCTATTATGATTTTTCTGGATACAGTGATATGGCGATTGGACTTGGAAGAATTTTTGGTTTTCACTTTTTAGAAAACTTTAACTATCCATATATATCAAAAAGTATCAGTGAATTTTGGAGAAGATGGCATATTTCACTTGGCAATTGGTTTAGAGATTATGTTTATATACCACTGGGTGGTAATAGAGTAAGCACAATCAAATGGTTCAGAAATATACTGATCGTATGGTTTTTAACCGGATTCTGGCATGGCGCAAGTTGGAACTTTATTCTATGGGGCATGTTATATGGTGCGGTGTTGATTATTGAAAAATTTGTACTGATGAAGTATTTAAATAAATCTAGAATTATCAGTCATGTTTATGTCGTTATTTTTACTGTATTGGCATTTGTGATATTTAGAAATGATTCGTTGATAGAAGTAAGCAAACATTTCAAAAGTATGTTTGGTCTTATGGATATACCAGTGAGTACAAAAGAGACTATTTATTATCTGAAAAGTTATAGTATGATCTTTATCCTTGGTATTGTTGGTGCAACGCCACTTTTAAAGAATTTTATCACTAAACTGAAAAACCATTATTTGATCCATAAACTCATGAATGGTTTAGAACCATTTGTTTATATAGGCTTATTACTGATTATTACAGGATACTTAGTGGATTCATCGTTTAATCCATTCTTGTATTTTAGGTTTTAAATGAAAAAAATAACAACAATCGTATTTCTAATATTTATTTGTAGCATTTTATTCTTGAATATTATCATAGCAGATTCCGGCATCTCATTTAGTGAAAGAAGAACATTAAAAGAGTTTCCTGAAATGAATTTTAATACCCTTATGAGTGGTGAATTTATGAAGGAATTGGAACCTTATTTACTGGATCAAATGGTTTTCAGAGATAACTTTAGACAGTTGAAGTCATGGTTCGAATTGAGTATTTTGAATAAAAAAGATGTAAATGATTTATTCGTAAAAGAAGATCATATTTTTAAATTAGAATATCCCTATAAACCTGAAATGGCAAAACATTTTGTGGATTATATAGATAGGATTAATGACTTGTACTTAAAGGATAATCAAGTTTATATCAGTCTTATTCCAGATAAAAATTACTTTTTAGAAGAGGAGTACCTAAAAATTGATTACGATGATATGATTGCTGAGATTAAGACTCTAGATCTTGAATATATTGATATTCTTCAGGCGTTATCTTTAAACGATTATTATAAAACTGATCCTCATTGGCGTCAGGAAAATTTAAACGAAGTGATTGAAATCCTATCAAAGGAAATGGCGTTTGATAGAAAGTATCAAATGAAGGATTATATAATAAATAGCTTCCCTGCATTTTGGGGTGCTTATGCATCACAATCAGGATTTAAAGTAGAGTCAGATGAACTTGTTTATTTATCTCATCCGAACTTTTCAGACTTAATCATTAAGAATTATGAAAAGTCAGATGCTACAGAGCTTTACGATGTAAAAAGTTTAGACGGTATGGATGCTTATGACGTATTTTTATCAGGAGCTTCACCGTTAATAGAAATATACAATCCGAACGCTGATACAACGAAAGAATTAATCCTCTTTAGAGACTCATTTGGTAGCAGTATCACACCACTTCTTATTGGATCTTATGAGAAAATAACATTGGTAGATACCAGATATGTTGCTTTTGAGTACCTTGATGAATTTATTGATTTTGGTGATCAAGACGTACTTTTTTTATACAGTACACTTGTTGTTAACAATAGCATGATGTTGAAATAAAGATATTTTCAGTAAAATATTCTTAAGTCAGCATATTTAATTTTTCAGATGAGTCAACTTTGGTCCGTACTCAAATAGATGCTTTGCTTCTTGATATTTTTTATGAATTCCCATATACTACATATTGTAGAGGAAGGGAGCAATCATGAGTTTTAACTTAAGACGATGAACTAGTTATGTAACTGAGAGTTATATGAAACAATTCTCAGAAGCTTTCGGTCGAAAGCTTGAAGGTAGTGGTATCACTAGGATTCAGTGGGTTTCCATGTACTATATCAATGAATTTGAAAATATATCTCAACGAGAGTTGTCAAATTTAATGTGTGTTAAAGATTCTAGTATTGGTCGTTTGATTGATCGACTTGAAAGAGATGGTATCGTGACAAGAACACGAAGTACGGAAGATCGTCGCGTTATTACATTATCGTTATCTGATGAGGGACAACGTCGATTTGATATTTTATTACCTCTAGGGCAGGAATTTAACAATCAATTGATTAAAAATATACCAGAAAAAGATTTAGAAACCTTTGAAAATGTTTTAAAAGCAATGTTGAGCAATATTTTAGAATAGATAATTCTATTCTTTTTTATTTTTTTGAAAATAGTGTTTGTTTTTTAACAATATGTTTGCTATACTTAACATTGTTCAGGCAAACAATATTAGGAGGTTTATTATGAAATATGATGTTAGAGAAATGTTAAATGATTTTGTAGGTGGTTTAGAAGGACTAGCAGGCACTAATCCAGAACACGTGGAAGCATTCATGGGTTTACTAGGTGCTTCATATGAACCTAAGGCATTAGATTTAAAATCAAAAGAGTTGATCAGTGTTGCAATAGGCTGTTACAGCCGTTGTGAATATTGTATCGTGTATCATTGTTACAAGGCTTTTGAAGCAGGTGCAAGTAAAGAAGAGATTCTTGAAGCTGCAATGGTTTCAGTAGCATTCGGTGGTGGCCCATCAATGGCTTATACTGTGACTTTATTACAAGCATGTATCAATGAATTTGAGAATGATTTTAAATAAGTTTGGATTGGGAGAAGTAATTCTCCCATTTTCAATTGAAAGGAGCTATCATGAAAAACACATTAGTTATTGAAAAGTTAAATGGTCATGATAAAGATGGGAAAATAGGTAAAACAAATGTAGTTGTAGGTGATTCAGTACAGGCTGGAGATATACTATTTACAATAGAGAGTGGTAAAGGTAGTCTAAAATACAAGTCAAAGTACGATGGTATTGTGACTGCTTTAACAATCAATGCAGGCGATGTTGTTGTTTTAGATCAAGAAATTGGATCAATTGATGGTGAAAAACAAGTTGAAAAGAAAAGTACAGGGTATAGTTTTGGTATTTCTAAACCAATAAAAAAAGAAATACATGCAGAAGTTTTGATTATTGGTGGTGGTCCCGGTGGTTATGTTGCGGCTATAAGAAGTGCTCAGCTTGGTAAAAAAGTTGTTTTAATTGAAGAAGATAAATTAGGTGGTACTTGTTTAAACTATGGTTGTATTCCAACAAAGGCATTGGCTCATAGTACAAAAGTACTGAATCATATAAAAGAAGGCTCGCTATTTGGATTTGATGTAGAGGGTGTTAATATCGATATGACTAAGTTGATGACAAGAAAATCAGAAGTAGTGAATAACTTAGTCGGTGGTATAGAACATCTGATGGAAGCGAATGATATTGAAGTTATTCGAGGCCATGCTGAAACTAAATCAGAAACCGTTATCGGCGTTAAAAATAAAAAAATAGATGCAGAAATCACATTTGAAGATTTGATTATTGCTACTGGATCTGAACCGAGTTTTATTCCGATTGATGGTCATGATCTAAAGAGTGTGATGACCAGTAAAGATGCTCTTGAAATCACCAATATTCCAAAATCAATTACTATTATTGGTGGTGGTGTTATCGGTATGGAATTTGCATTTATATTCAATGCATTGGGTTCTGAAGTACATGTGATTGAGTATATGCCAGAAATTTTGGCTTTATTAGACCAAGATGTTGTTGATGTGATTAAAACTTCTGCTGAAGAAAAAGGCATTCAAATTCATTCTGGAGCATGTGCATCTGGTATCCATGAAACACAAAATAATGAAATGATCACCACTTATATGATTGGTGAAAAAACATATTATCTAAGTAGTGAAAAAGTTATGATGGCTGTAGGTAGAAAACCACGTTTGAGTTCTATTGACTTAGATATTTTAGGTGTTTCATTAAATTCAAAGAAGAATGGTATTTCTGTCAATGAGCAAATGAAAACAAACAAAGACCATATTTATGCTATTGGTGATGTGACGAATATCATTCAACTTGCACATGTTGCATCACATCAAGGTATGGTCGCGTCTGAAGTGATTGCTGGTATGGATTCAAAAATGTCATATGATGTTATCCCAAGTGCTATCTTCACAACACCAGAAATTGGACATGTTGGTGTAACTGAGCGAGAGGCTAATGAAAAAGGTTTGGATATTACTGTTAGTAAATTCTTCATGGCTGCGAATGGTAAGTCCGTTGCAATGAATGAAACTGAAGGATTTGTGAAGGTTATTTATGATAATGAAAATGATTATATCATTGGTGCATCAATAGTTGGTGGACATGGAACTGATATGATTGCAACACTAGTAAATCTGATACAACAGAAGTTGAGTAAAGAAGATGTTACTCATGTTATTTATGCTCATCCAACTGCTGCTGAATCTATTCATGAGGCACTACTTGGTTTAGAAGGACGAGGTATCCACAATGGATAACATCAAGTATAAAGTTTATATTTCTAAGATAACCGATCCTAGAATAAACTTATCTTTGGAAGAGTCATTTATGTCTACAGTACAAGATGAAGAATGTATTCTATTATTCTGGCAGAGTGAAAATGCAGTTGTAATTGGTAGAAATCAAAATCCTTATCAGGAATGTAATCTTTCAAAACTTGAAGCAGACAATGTAATCACTGTAAGGAGATTATCTGGAGGAGGAGCAGTGTATCATGACCTAGGCAATCTTAATTTTGCATTTATTGCTAAAACTGATTACTTTGATATTGATAGACAATTCTCTATAATCTTAAAAGCACTAAAAAATTTAGATGTTGAAGGTGAGTTTAATGGCCGTAATGATTTAATTGCTAATGGCAGAAAATTTTCTGGCAATGCATTTATTCATGATGAAGACAGACACCTTCATCATGGCACGTTGTTAATTGATGCTAACATGAGTAAAATAAGTGATTATTTATCAGTTTCTCATCAGAAATTAGATAATAAAGGATTCGATTCTGTAAAATCACGTGTTGTTAACTTAAAGGAAATCAATAAAACAATAACCATAGATGATGTCATCAATCACTCGGTTGATTCACTAAAACATTTTACTCAGCATACTGTTAAAGCAGAGTATATTTATCAAGACACTTTACCATTAAATCATTATATGGATAAATATATGAGTCATGAATGGAATTTTGGGGACGGTCCAGCTTTTGATTTTCAATATGAGGAAAAATTCCCCTGGGGAATGTTTTCTATTCATATGAATGTAAAAGATGGTCTAATTGAAGATCTAGCTATGTATACGGATGCTCTAGAATCAGAGAAATTTTATGATTTAATTAAAGTATTAGAAAATCAAAAATTATCACAGGAAAGTTTGAATCACTTAATTGATGATTCAATACTAGAGTCTTATGTTAAAAGTGATCTAAAAGGATTCTTTAACCATCATTTGTTCAGTTAATTGATTTAAATAGTTTGTATAATGAAAAACACTTCAAATTTGGAGTGTTTTTCTAT
>JABXKX010000379.1 GCA_013619035.1 Peptostreptococcaceae bacterium | reverse complement strand
TACATATTTACACTTGGGATTTTTGGATTAGGTGTATTAATCGATTTTATTGTTTTATTATTCAAACCAAACCCTTACTATGTTTAAGTCTAATATTACATTATTATTTTATTTTATATGTATAATTCTGTATATGACTATTACTAGAATGAAATACATGTAAGTATTAAACTGTTATGTACATTTTACAAATCAACAGTAAAATAGTCAAACTGAAATATTCTGATTTGTATGGGAACACTAAATTGAATAAACTCGGCACATGTAGAAGCCGTTGTGAATCTTACAAAAGGCTAATGAAAAGAACATGAAATGGATTGAAGAATACGAGCAGGTGTAAGACTTGGTGCCACAGTGAAAGTTGTACAAAAACACCACCAAAGAACGGGTCAACTCACATAAGGCATCGTTCAAAAGCTATTAACAAAATCCACCACCCACATGGCATTAAAGTCATGTTAGAAAGTGGTATAGTAGGGCGAGTTAAAGTAATTACTTAGAACTGAGTAGGTAACAACTCAGTTCAGACTGTAGACAAAGTCGCGTAAAATGCGATTTTGTCTTTTTTGTTTGAATAAATTGATGTAATTCAAACTCAAGCTTTGATGAGTATATACTAGGGTAAGTTTTTGAAATATTGAGTTTGCATTTCGGTTATTGGGTAGAACTATAAGAGAGGCTTTAGTTACTCTTAATAGAATAATGAACCTAACCGAAGAAGAAATCTAAAAGAAGTTGCCTTTATTATTAGGAAGCGAAAAGAGTGAGGCTGTGAGTGTCTAGCACCGATGTTTTGCTTGAAAGCCAAATAAGAGTAGATATAAGGCTACTGAAATGTCCATATAAAACTATTATAGGAGGAGGATAACAATGAGAAAAAAGATCTATTCTTTTAACACAAAAGAGAGCCCCCTGCTGACCGAAGTGGGAGGTAAAGCACAGAGCCTCATTAGTACGACACAAGCCGGATTGCCTGTGCCCGACGGCCTGGTTCTTTCAGTGGATTTTTTCAAGCCCTGGACCGACAAGATTAAAGCTACGGCTGAGTGGAAAAGCCTGCTCGAAAACCCAGTGAAAGAGAATTGCGATGCTGTTAAGGCTCTGGCGGAAAAATTGAATCTGGAAGAGGAACAGAAATCACAACTCGACAAAGCCATGGCTGAACTGACAGAAAGCCAAGTGTTCGCTGTGCGTTCCTCCTCTCCCGAAGAGGACTTGGCCGGTTCCAGTTTCGCTGGAATGTACGAAACCTTCCTGGGGACAACTAAGGATCAGTTGGAGGAGACCATCGCCAAAACTTACAGCTCCATGTTTGATTACCGGGTGATGGAATACAAAGCTCAAAACAGCATTAAACTTGAGGGAACCTGCATTAGCGTGATCATCCAGAAGCAGATCGCTAGTGATGTGAGTGGCGTGGGATTCTCCCTGAACCCAATGAACAATTGCTATGATGAAGTGATGATTAATGCCTCTTTCGGATTGGGAGAAACCATTGTTTCGGGAATAGTGACGCCCGATACCTATGTGGTTGAAAAAGTGAAGATGGAAGTACTGGAGTACTCTGTGGCAGAGAAACATATAGCTCACCATCTGAAAGCAGACGGAGGTATAGAGGAAATACAGAACAGCAATCCAAAGGATCAGGCTCTGACGCAGAAGCAGATTCTTGAATTAACAGAATTGATAAAAAAGACCGAAGAGCACTACGGTTTCCCCGTGGATACAGAATGGGCATACGAAAAAGAACAACTTTTCCTGCTCCAGGCTCGACCAGTCACAAGTTACTTTCCTCTCTACCCTGAGATGATGACCAAACCAGGTGAGAGAAAGAGACTCTACATGGATTTAATTACTTTGACACAGGGCTTTGATGAGCCACTTTCCGTGTTGGGTAGTGATATCTGGTATATGGTGATGGATTACCTGAAAGAGGGTACGATGCCCGCTGGAGAAGAAGGTTATCTATTGAATATAGCAGGAAGACAGTACATTCAGATGCATAATATTTTCAAAGCCATGGGTAAAAAAATAGGAAGTGCAGTGCTCAATCAATACGATAATGCCTTTAAGGGAAAAGAAGAGGAGGCTTTTACAGAATTCGTTTCTCCAAAGATGTCACCTCTGCTTAAACAAGGGAAAAAAGCCACGGGCAAGATGATATTCAGCTTAATTCCCTTCCTGATCAAAACCCTCTTAAAGCCAACTAAAGGAGCAGCAGAAATGAATGCCATAGCTGAGGACTTAACAAGTAAATTCAGAAACATGGAAAACGATAGACCTTTTGATGAACTGGTGAACTCTTCCTTTGAGTTATATAGAAATCTGGTTTCCCGCATGGCTATTTATTATGCCGGCGTATTATCTCACAGCAAAATCAAGAAAATGATGAAAAATACCGAGGCTGAAAATCTAACCGATTCACTGCTTATGGATCTCGCGGTAAATCCTACCAGCGCCATGGGACATGCTATGTTTGATCTGGCATCATTCCAGGATATCCAGGATACAGTCAATGCTGAGGAGTTTGTGCAGAAAATTCACAAACGCGAATACTCCAATGAGTTCCTGACTATATGGGATGACTATGTTTATAAATACGGGGCTCGTGGTTTTAAAGAGATTGATGTCTCGTCTCCCAGACTGGAAGAGAATCTGGATGAGTTTTTCCTTCAGCTTAAGACAATGAACCTCAAAGACAATGTAATACTCCAAGTTACTGAAAGAAAAGAAAAAGCAATTGAGAAAATGCGTGAGGTAGCCGGGCAAAAAAATAAATTGAAAGCTTTTAACAAAGCTCTAGATGTAATCAATATGACTTACGGCCTGCGTGAAACCCCCAAATATATTGTGGTTATCATGAACGGCGCCTTAAGGAAAATAGCTCTGGAAATTGCAGATGAATTGGTGGCTCAGGGGCGGCTGGACAATCGGGATCAGATTTTTGATCTTCATAAAGAACAGATCGCTCAGGTGCAAAAGGATAACTCACTAAAACTACTTCCACTCATTGAAGAAAACCTGGAAGCTTATAAACTGATGGAGAAAGTCAGACAGTTTCCAAACTTCATTGACAGCCGTGGAAAAATATACCGTAAGGTGGTTAAAGCAGGAGCTGGTGATTTTGCTGGAATGGCAGTATCAAACGGCGTGGTCATAGGAAAAGCAAAAGTATTGGCTTCCCCTTATGAAAAACCACTGGAACCCGGTGAAATACTGGTAACTGTAGCTACAGAACCAGCCTGGACCCCGGTCTTTACCAATGCATCTGGTGTCGTTCTGGAAATAGGCAGTGGTCTTCAACATGGAGCCATTATCGCTAGGGAATACGGACTACCTTGCGTTAGTGGACTTTCAGGTGTTACTAAGATCATTAAGGATGGTGACCTACTGGAAGTGGACGGAACTAATGGAATCGTAAAGATTCTGGAGAGGGCATGATGAGAACCTTCATGGACGTCAATTTTTATCATTACAGCAAGTGTCTTATAGAAATCGGCTAACAGCTTCAACATGGTGGAATCATCGCTCGCAAGAACGGAATACATTGCGTTGTAACGTTTAGAAAGGAGTAATAAATGAAGTGCGATCTACACATACATTCTAACTACTCTTCCGGCACTCAATCATTAGAAGATATTATACTGGAAGCGAAAGAGAAAGGAATCGGTCTGATTTCTATAACCGATGATGATACGACCGCCGCTTACGATGCATTGCCGGAAGTGGTGGAAAAACATGGGCTTGCCTGGCTTCGTGGCTTACAGGTTACATCAATGTTTGGCGAGATGTTTTTTCGTTTTCTTGTTTACGGGTACGATCCAACCAATGAAAAACTTCAAGAGTTACTCGCTCTTAATCGGAAAGAGTGGGATCATATGGGATTAATCATAATCGAAGAACTAGAAAAACATTACTCTGAACTATCGTCAAAGGAGTATCTGGGGTATAAACATGTCCTTGGTGAAGGTGGGTTTAAATACAATGGTTATCTTAAGTCCGAGGGATTCGATGGTTCTGATTCCGGTTCGGGAAAACTGATTTTACAACATAGAGAAGATATTATGCCAAGAATAAAGGAACTACAGTTTTTACCTATTAATAAGGTAATCGAAATTGTGCACAAGGCTGGTGGAATAGCTATCGTTCAAAGTGGCTATCTACGAAATCCAGATACGCTTCGTGAGGATTTGAACAAAATAGTTGGACTCGGTGCAGATGGAATAGAAGTCTACTGTGCAAGTGTCAAACCAGAACTACGTGATGTTTTATTAAATTACGCTAAAGAGAAAAATCTTCTAATCACAGGCGGTGGAGACGGTCATGGAGACTTCGCAGATAAAAATAAGTACGATATCGGAATCATAGATATCGATGATTCCCAGCTTGAGCTTGGGGGATTGTGGCATTGAGATGGATTGATGCATATAAGCCCACTATAATAGTTGCAAAGGGCTTATAGAGTTTTAACCGGGGCAGTTGCATATAAACAATTGCCCGGTTTTATAATACAATGATTTGTAATAGAGTACAAAAAGTCATAACCTAACTTTCGATGCCGCGTTAAAAGACCCTTTTATGCAATGACTTGAACAGCCTTACAAATTGAAATCAGAGTGAGAGAAGTACTTATGCTAATGCCGTAGGTACTTTTTTTATGAATCATGGTTCTTCTGATTTATCGGGATGAGTTAATATCTATATAATGTTATAATCTGGAATTTTCTGTTACTATCTAAGTAGAGGGAATCAATTAAATTTAAGAGGAATGGTGAAATGAACAACTTCAAAAAACATTGGATATATTATTTATCAGTGCTTGTCTTTTATCTTTTATTTTTTATACTTAGCAGATGGCCGATTTTTAATCATGCAGTCTATTATGATGTTGAGTATGGAGAAAGTATTTTAGATATTATTTTAAAGTCTCTGGGCATTGATATGCATCAAAGGCCTCTACAAGTTTATTCATTTTCTATGGTTTCGCATGGACTGATTTACATCATATATAGAGTTAAGAGAGAATCGCCTCATCATTTATATAAGTTGCTGATTTACGCAGGAGTACTTTTTGTTTTCATACCTATCATATGGTAATAGCTATGAATATAGAAATTTGTTGATTCAGATATAGCTATATCTTCTGATAGGTAGGGGTGATTGTAAGTGCAAGAGTATTGGTTCTATTAATAAAAAGTGATTCAAAAGATATCAGGAATTCTTGATATCTTTTTTGTGAAATCAAACCTGCCAATCTATGCCAAAATGTCATTGTAAGAATAAGTTTTATTACTTATAATTTAGTTGAGGTGAGAATATGTATAATCTAAGAGATGTAATGAAAATGCTGAAAATACCAGAAAGAACAATAAGAAGACATATTAAAGAAGGTCTTTTAGTTGGCAGTAAGATTGGTGGTGTCTGGAAATTTAGCGAAGATGAAATTGAAAATTATGTAGGACGGGATAAGGTACAAAAGCATATAAAAGATGAGGGTTTAAAAGATATAACTGATTATTACAGAGTTAATATCAAAGATAAAAGTGACGTTGTTTATATGTTAATAAAACAGTTTAGTGATATTACTAGAGTAAAAAAATTTCTCGAAGTCACAAAACTATTTAAGTGTAAATTCTCAATCAACTGTAGTAATAGTGGCAATTGTTCTTGTTTTACATTCAAAGGTCAACCCGAGGATGTAACTATTCTTATGAAATGGAGTGATGAATTTGATAAATATTTATAGATCGATAAATGACAGATTAGATGATATAAAACTTAATCAAATAGTCACTGGATTTAACCGTTGCTCTTTTGCAATGTTTAATGATGAAAAGGCTGTAATTGATGGTAAAACTATAGAAAAACCAAACCAATTTGTTGCAAATTCTGTTGCAGACTATAATGGTTCTTTAGTAGCCACATATTATCACGACTTTCTACCTACCAACTTAGATAAGGCAACGGCTTTAATTGTACATGAGATGTATCATGCCTTTCAATTTGGTAAAATGGATTATAAGATGTTACTCATGAACAATAGCGAGAAAAATGGTATATTCTACGATTATTCAAATGATACTATTACCCTAAAGTACAATGAGGTTATGTGTTTAATAGATGCATACTTAAATAGGAGTGATGAAGATTATAGGCGATTCTTATCGGTTAGGAAGTTAAGACAAGACAACTATCCAAAAGCACTCCTATATGAGAATGCCACCGAGTTTATTGAAGGTTCTGCTACATATGTTGAATTGAAAGCATTAGAACAACTCGATGAGAACCTATTTATGCAAGAAGTAGCACAGGCTGTAGATTCATTAAGAAATATCGAGTCCTATTTTTCCATACGTGAATTATCTTATAAGGTTGGTGCCTTAATGTTACTCACATTAGACGAACTGAAAATTGATTTTGACAATGTTATACGTGGCGAATCATTTATATCTGATTCTTACATATATGATTACTTAGAACCGGAAATAAAAAGTAGAGTAGAAATCAAAGACATTGTAAAAAAGAAGTCCATGGAAAACATGGCTTCTATTGATCAATTTTTCTCTAAAGACTATTGCAAAATAGATTTTGATGAAGTAATAGGTTATAATCCAATGGGCATCATTAGATGCGAAGACAAGTTATTAGTTAAATTTTTAGTTATTATAAAAGTTGATGGAGAGGAACACACTTTAAATGGTGAATTTTGCTTAATCTTTGATGATAATAAAGAATGTATTGAACTTTATAGATTGAACGAGGTGAAATTATAGTTTATATTTACAGTTCCAATTTATATTGATGTGGGTCCCGATATACTGGAATCGTAACACCATGCTATAATTTGACATAGTCGTTTACCCTACAAATTGAAAAGATGTATATGAGAAGGAACTTGGATGAAATACTTCAGGTTCTTTATTTTGTTGAAGTTAAGGCTTCATCCACAATTCTTATTTATATGGACGTATATTTATAATCTGTCTCTTATACACATCTGACG
>JABXKX010000424.1 GCA_013619035.1 Peptostreptococcaceae bacterium | reverse complement strand
ACAATAAACAATACAGGAGAAATAACCAAAAGATATGAGAATATTTTAAAGTTTCTTTTGATCATGCCCCATTTATGATTTACTTTGACAAAAGCTGTTCTGTTTTGCGAAAATGCTGTGGCATCCTCAAATATTGGTTCAATAACAAACTCACCTTTTTTATCAACATATCCTGTAAAAATATTTATTTTAGCACTCGATAAGTTATTGTAAGCAAAGTTCGAAAGTTTATTAAATGTGGGTTCAATGAAATAGGCACCACTCTTATTAATGAAACCATGCTTTTTATCTACGACTACATGTGATAAACCACCCTCAAACGGATAAATGATATCATACAGTGGCTCAATTACCTGTTTCCCTTCTTCATCAACAAAGCCCCATTGATATCCTGTTTTTACACCAATTAAACCTTCAGTCACCTCTTTTAATATATCATCATATTTAGTTTCTATTATAATAGTTCCCGAATCCATAATCATGCCGTACTTATCATTTCGCTTTACAACAGCATAATTTTCATCGTTAAAATCAAAAGCCTCATCATATTGGATATCTATAATCTGATCACCTTCATCATTTATATAGCCATATTTCCCATTTAATCCGACTACAGCCAAATTATTCTGAGAAAAGGGTCCTACAATATCATATATAGGTTCAATTATAATCTCATTTTTTCCGTTGATAAAACCATATTTATCATTTATACAAATAGAGATCAAACCGTTATTATTGAGTCCTAAACTTTCAATGGAGTTTGCATCAATAATAAAGTTACCCTTTCGATCTATAACACCATATTTTTGATCGATTTTTACTACTGCTAATCCATTGTTACTAAACCTGCCAGCGGTTTCAAATTGGGGTAATATTTCAAATTCATTATGTTTGTTTATGTATCCATATTGACCATCTACTAATACTGGAGCAAGACCATTTTCTGAAAAACTAGCAGCCTGTTGATAGTTAGCAGGAATAACGAAGTCACCTTTTGAATTAATATAACCATAATTCTCATTCAACTTAACCAGTGATAATCCATTTTCTGTAAAAGGATGAACTTCACCTAACACAGGATCAACTAAATATTTAAACGAGCCGACGTCAATTCCGGTCATTGTAACCAAGACGGAAGCTAAGTAAGCAATCATAAGTCCTCGAATAATGATTCTAAACCAATTCGATTTCGGTCTCTTACGGTTTCGAGCTTTACACTCCTCTTGTTCTGTTTCATTATCACAATACTCACATCTATTGAGTTGATTGTCGATAGATCTATGACACTCTGAACACATCGTTGACATATACATTTCCTTTCAACATAAATCGAAAACTATCCCTTGACTAGGTATATGATACCAAGAAAACATCTGCAATAACAATAGATCTCATCATTATTTAGTATATCCCCTAGCAGCACTATTGTGCATCTCTATTGCTTGATACACTAAAATTCTTACGAATGAGACTATTATCTAAATAAATATCAAATTTACTGTTAAATCATTTCCATCTACTACCATTTTATCACTGTAAAATTTTATATACAACAATATAATAGCCCAACGGGAGTTATTTATCCCTTTGAGTTTTGGTTATTCTATTACATATAATAAGACATCACAAATTTAACCGTGATCAGTTTTTACCTTTAACCCTCTCATTCTATTGATTGTTGCAACTAATTCAATCGATCTAAAAATCGCAAGATCTCCTGTATGTCTTTCATCTAAAAAATCAACACCGAAATCCTTCATTTTTTCCATAATAGCTTGTGTTAATTCATTCATCGAATGAAGTCCATCCATATCCTTTAATAATTTGGATATTGCAATACCAATGGCCTTAATTTGTGCTTCTTCTACTAATTGTTCCACGTCAGATAAATCAACATTATTTTCTCCAAAGACAAGCGTATTAATATCTGGCGAGGAAATTCTCACTTTCTGGTATTCATTTAAAGGGCTTAATTCATCCCCTATTAGATTTCTTCTTTTAATATCTTCAAATCCCTTTGAATTTTCATGAACCCTTCCAGTCGGACTATTAACAGCAACTTTTTTAGCCTCTAAAGTCACATCATAAGGTAAGAATTCTTTCATCTGAATCACGGAATCCGACACATCAAAATAATCTCCAGAACCACCCATCACAAGAATTGTAGAGACTCCAACACTCTGATACATCGGCATTATGCAATCTATAAAAGAAGTTATCGGTTCATGTTGTTTTTTTACAAGTTCTTGCATCCTAGCATCACGAATCATAAAATTTGCCGAACATGTATCTTCATCCAATAAGAGTACAGAAGCTCCTGCTTCTATAGATTCTATTATTGAAGCTGCTTGTGACGTGCTACCACTCGCATTTTTAGTTGAAAATGATGTCGTATCATGATAAAAAGGTATATTATTCAGAAAAGGTGAAATATCAACTTTTTGTACCGATCGACCACTTGAAGCTCTTACTTTTACTGCATCTGGTACCGTTATGCATAGCTCTCTGCCATCACCAGAAATATGATTATATATACCTAACACAAGAGCACTTAATAGTGTTGATTTACCATGGTACCCTCCGCCTACAATCAATGTGATGCCTTCCTTTATGCCCATGCCTGTAACAGCACCTGCATTCGGTAAATCAAACTGATACCTCATGCTTTCTGGTGATTTAAAGATTACAGCCTTATCTTTTTCAAGAGGTCTATCATCAATGCCAGAACGTCTTGGAAGCAGTGCGCCATCATTAACAAATGCAATCAAACCATTCTTTTCAAGTAACTTTCTTAGATAGTCTGCATCTTCCGCTATTTCTACATGTTTACATAAACTATCATAATCAAGATTCTTTATAAACAATGACTGATCAACAATTTCTGGCAACTCCTCAAACAACATCGTCTCAAGTATTCCAGCGTTTATTTTTCGCCCATCAGCAGGTAGTCCAATAAAAAATCTTACTTCTAAATAGTCATCTATAACACTAACAGAACTTCTATCCATTATTGTTTGGCCCGGTTTTTCAATGGTGATTAAACCACTATTTCCTGTACCTCTTCTTCCTTTGGATATCAACAAACATTTTTCATGAAAATGACGGGCTAAAAAATCTCTTAGTGCTATTTTTCTAATATCCGAAGATATCAATTCAGCCTTAACACCAATGGCTTCTAGAGGCATTTTCACTCTATATACGCCTGTATGTGACGGCGCATAAGGATCTTTAGGTATTTGATCAATATAGAGTTTAAACTTAGGGTAATTGTACGCTCCTAACATTGATTGATACGCACCATAATCCTGTCCATCAATTCTAATCATCATTTTTTTTAATCTATCAAGAAAGTCCATATACATCTCCTTTAATTTAAGTGTCATTGATTTAATGCCCACAAAACATATTACGTACTCAAATTACAATATAACATTCTATAATTATTCACTTTTTTTAATAGAATCCGGGATTTCGAGAACAAAATGAGATACGTGCATAGTAGACAAGTGTTATCTGTACCTTTATAACAAAAGAATCAAACGTTACTGCAACAATTTAATTTCTTTTACACTCAGTATTTCATTATGATTTTTAAAATCTTTCGAATCGCAATTCGTATAAGATTTATGACTTTTTATTACTAAATCTTCATATTGATGGTGTAGAATTCAAATATTGGGTACAATAATATTAAGGATAAACATACTACGAGACATACAAGGGAGATTATATGATTAAATTACTTATCGGAAAGCGCGGTAGCGGCAAAACAAAAGATATTATCAAACATGCTAATAATGCCTTATCATCTGCTAAAGGCACCATCCTTTTTATCAACGAATCCGACGAGAGTATTCTTGAAATAAATCACAGTATAAGATACATCAACATATCAGATTTTCCTATTAACTCTTCAAACGAAATCGTACCATTCTTATATGGTTTATTAGGAACTGATAATGATATCGAAAGCATTTACCTTGATGGTCTATTCAATCTTTATATTATGACCGATGAAGAAGCTTGTAAATTGTTAGAAAAGATAAAAATTCTTTCAGCAAAACACAATATTCGATTTGAAATAAGCATCAGTATCGAAGGTAAAACACCTGAATGTTTTACATCATTTCTTTAATTATTAAGATCCAATGAGATATTCATTGGATCTTTTTTTGATATTAAATCATAATTGGTTCTTATTCTATTAAAATAAAGCCCTCAATTGAGGGCTTTTTTAATAAATGAAACATATTATTCTTTTATCGACGGTTTCCAATCCAGCCTCTTACATGGCACGTATCTACACCCTCAACCATTTGATCCATTATTTCTATCTCATTGTTCTCAGCTTTTATATTTTTTGCAACATAAACTGTAATATCATCAACTAAGTATTTAGTGTAACCAGTTTCATTAGTGGGTTTTGTAAAGATGACTCTAGGTTCTGGCATACGAGATTGAACCGTTAACCGTTCACTATTTCTCCGTGTATCATTCATTGTTAACTCTAACGATATGGTGTTATGATGATGTTGATGCAAATACTCTTCCAAATGATTACCAAGCATAACTTTCATCTGATGACTCCTCTCTTAAACTTGATCATATACATCGGTTCCCTTATATTATCTACCCATTTCCACAAATAATAATCATTATCAAGTACATTTTCGTTATAAGAAGCCTATTAATCTTTTGTTTTATTGACATCCAAAGGTAATATCAGTTTAAACTCAGAACCCTTTCTGACTTTACTGATACATTCTACGCGCCCATGCAGCGTCTGTTCGACTATCTCTTTTACAATGGAAAGTCCCATACCAGATCCAGAAGTCTCTTTATGAAGTCGCTTAAAAGGTTTAAATATTTCACCTATATTTTCAGTTGCGATACCACATCCATTATCTTTTACAACTAGTAGAATATCATCATTTTCAGCCGACGAAGTAATTTCAATCACCCGCTCTTCTGTTTCTAGAAAAGCATGATGAATTGCATTCATGATCAAATTAATCATCACTTGTGAAAAAGCCCCACTATTGATATGAACATTTAGTTGTTCTGGAACCACTAAATTTAAATTAACTTTAGACCGCTTTAATTCATACTTCAAACTTTTTACGATACTTTGTAGATAAACCGACAAATTAATATATTCTATTCTATCTTGGGCCTGATCCATTGTTATCGTTTTAAACGATTGAATCAAACTAGAAGCCAACTGAAGATTTTTCACAACCATTTCTGACCCTTCAACAATGGTATTGATTCTTTCAGTATTTTCTAGAGACTCTGCCATTCTTTGAGTTGCATCCCCCACAAAAGAAGCTGTAGTTAATGCCACTCCAATAGGTGTACTAATTTCATGAGAAATATTAGCAACCAGTTCCCCTGTTAATTTGTTTTTTTCATGAGTTAAAAGAAACTCATTCACTTCTTCTAATTCTGTCATCGCTTTATTTAATAAAAAGTATTTATCTACTAAATTCAAATCTTTTTCAATCGTGCCCCTTATCGCATCAAACATCTTAAACTGAGCAGGTGTATATACTTTCTTTTTATTATCTAACACGCAAACCGTACCAAAAAAATCACCGTTTGGCCATTTTAGCGGTAGTCCCAAATAATGAATCATATCCAGTTCTACATCAGGGTTATCACACCAAACCCTGTCATCGAGAGCATCCGGAACCAATAATCTCTGATCTGTTCCAATAACAGTTTCACAATAAAGTCCTAAACCAAGTGACGCTTTTTCATTTACTTCATATGGATTTTCAATATTTCTACTTTTAGCAAATACTTCTATTTCATTGGCATGTAATCTCATAATCAAACCCGAAGGCACAGCGAGTATATCTGTAATCATATCCAAAATATCTTGCCATTTCTCAACAACAGATTGTTCAATCAAATTACCATATGACTCATTAATTAATATTGTTTTTCTTTCATTTAACGCTCTCATGTATACATTTGAATTCACAACAAACCTCCTAAACCATAAATTTATCAAGTCCACTGTTAACATACCCACCATCATAAAAAAGAATCAGCGAGGCATAAATTCAGAGTTATACTTTTACTTTATAAACATCACAGTACTTGTACTTTATATCAATTACATTTATAACTTCTAGTCGATTATCCTTTTGACTTTCATTAAGTATTATAAATCATTTAGCAGCGGCAAGTCATAGTAATTCATAACTGACTGTTCTTCGAAACCACAGGCTTTATAGAGATTGAGTGCATCATTATTTTTACATTCCACATCTAACATCGCCTCATAAATATTCTTTTCATTAATAATTCTCAGTGCTTCCTTCAACGTTTCTTTACCGTATCCTTTACTTCTATAATCAGGTAAAATACCAACACCGCATATAAACGAGGTGGTTTTGCCATAATTCACTTTAATTTTCCCAATGATATTTCCCTTAAGCTCTACCATATATGTTATTTGATTTAGTAGTTCTTCTTCCTCAGGGAAACATTCACCAATTACTGCTTGATTAAAATATATTGCATTTTGTCTTACAATCTCTTTACCATCACTATTATTGGCTTTTCTTAAACTGATTACATTTGATTGTTCAAAACTTGATTCATCACTTCTTTTCATTCGGTACTCTGAAAAATCATATGCCCCACTAACAGAATTAATAAATCCTACCCCCGAATTAGATCTCCCATCTGATAACAATAATATCTTATCATAATTGCTCTTATTACATGCGATTACAGCATGTTCAAGTAACTTTTTGAAGATCCCCATCCTTCTAAAATTCGGATGGACCATGCCATTTATTTCAGCAATCTTTTTACCACCAAAACTACAAACACCAAGGTAACCTACTAATTCATCTTCAACGTAACATAAAAACTCATTATTATACTCAAAGTCTTTTGAAGGTTTTTTACTTTTATTAAGTTTAAAATTTAATTCTAACTTCAGATTCGTTTTATCAACTGAGTGACATAACTTTTCTAGTTCTCTTATC
>JABXKX010000455.1 GCA_013619035.1 Peptostreptococcaceae bacterium | reverse complement strand
CTATAAACGAACTTGCTTCTCCATAACCATTGGCAACACCATCTTGATAACCTTGATCATAACCTTCTTGTCTAGCTTGTTCTTGAATGTCCTTAGATTTATCATAAGCTTCTTGTATCATCAAATCACGTTCTTCTCTTACAGAAGACAAGATTTGATCTTTTTCTACTTTTACAGACTCAAGCATCGCTTCTTTCATTTCTCTAAGTTCATCTTCATAACTTTGTTTAGAAACATTATTACAAGATACTTCTTCTTCTGATTCTTCTTCAGCGGTTTCAACCACCACCTGTTTAGGAACAAAGAACTCATTATTTAATACATATTTTTTCTTATCAATAATTATTTGAGATGATTTTACCAATTTAGACAATTATCTCATCTCCTCCACCACGTGAAATGATAATCTCACCAGCTTCTTCAAGCTTTCTAATGACATTAACAATTTTCTGTTGTGCTTCTTCTACATCACGTAAACGAACAGGTCCCATAAACTCCATATCCTCTGCCAGCATCTCAGCCATACGTTTAGACATGTTGGCATAGATAACTTCTTTAACCTCATCGGTAGAAGCTTTAAGTGCAACAGATAAATCGGCGTTATCAATTTCGCGAATAAATCTTTGAATCGAAACACTATCAAGATTAACGATATCTTCAAATACAAACATACGCTTACGAATTTCTTCTGCAAGATCAGCTTTTTGTATTTCAAGTGTTTCCATAATAAACTTCTCAGTACCACGATCAACAGATAATAAGATTTCAACAATTGCTTGAATACCACCTGTAGAAGCATAATCTTGAGTCATCATAGAAGATAATTTTCTCTCAAGAACTTGTTCAACTTCTTTAATGACTTCTGGTGATGTTCTATCCATTATAGCAATACGCTGTGCTACATCAGCTTGTTTTTCCTGTGGCAATGCCGACAGTATTGAAGCCGCTTGATTCGGATTCAAGTAAGATAGAATCAAAGCAAGTGTTTGCGGATGTTCATTTTGTATAAAGTTTAATAACTGAGTTGCATCGGTACGTCTTACAAAGTCAAATGGACGTACTTGTAATGATGCCGTTAACTTATTAATAATCTCAAGAGCTTTTTGTGATCCCATAGCTTTCTCAAGTACATCTTTTGCATACGAGATACCACCTTCTGAAATAAAATCTTGTGCCAGACATATTTCGTAAAACTCTTCAAGGATTTCTTCTTTTTCTTCTGATGAAACTCGTTGCATATTAGCAATTTCTAATGTCAGTTCTTCAATCTCTTCGTCTTGAAGATGGCTAAATACCTTAGCCGATTTATCTGATCCTAGAGCAATCAAAAGTATAGCGGCTTTTTGTTTTCCATTTCTCTCATTTTTCTTCGACATATAACACCCCTAAGTTTCCGACATCCATGATCTTAATAATGCTGCAACCGCTTCTGGTTTTGCATCAATAAATTTCTCAATTTGATATTTAGGACTTGATTTGTCTTCCACATCGGTCCTAATTTCTTCAAGTTCTTCTTGACGTTTTGCTTCTTCTCTAGCTTGTATATCTGCAATTTCTTCGTCTTTAGCTTTATTTGATTTCGATTTGTTGAAGACAAAGAAGGCAATGACTGCAACTGCTAATACACCAATAATAAGACCGACTAACCAAAGTGGAATCCCAGGTGTTACCAACTCATCTTCAGAGCTATATACGGTTACACCTAATTCATTATCCGTAAACGGCATCGCACTAACTTGAACTTTTCTAGTTTCAATACCAGCAGCAGTTGTTACTAAATTAGTCACCTCTTGTTTATGTTCATCCGTCATAACTTCATTTTCCATAACCATAGTATTTAATAAGATTGAAATACTAATATCTTCAACCGCGCCTTTGGCTTTGGTTAATACTGTTACAACTTCATTTAATTCATAATTTATAGTTTTTGACGCCGATTCAATGTCACTTCCAGAGTCACTACCTGTAGGATAATCTGTTGTTTCACCATTACTATCCGTACCTGGTACACCTTCAGCCGTACTACCAGACGATACCTTTTCAGATATCTCAGCTAAACTTCTTGCTATCCCAGAAGTTTCTCCTTCAACTGGAGGCGAATAAACTTTAGAAGTAGAAGAATAATCATCAAAGCCCAGTTTCACGCTCACTATGACTTCTACATTATCACGACCATAAACCGACCCCAAGAACTTCGTTAATTTTTCTTCGATTTGTTTTTCAACAGTTTTTTCCTGCTCGTAATTAGTCGACGCAATAAAAGCTGCGGTCTGATCGCTAAATCGATTTAACGTTTGTCCCGTTTGATCAATAATAGTTATATTTTCTTTTGGTAAATTCTCAACACCATTCATCAAGAAATTGACCAAACCTGAAACTTGGCCTTCAGTGAACGTGAATCCATTTTCAAGCTGCAGTATTACACTGATACTTGATTTAGAAGGTTCATCTAATAAAAAACTAGATTTTTCAGCAATATAAAGTTCTACTTTTGCTTTTTCAACACCTTCAATATACTCTTCAATACCACTTGCAAGTTCATTTGCTGTTGCAAGTCGTATTTGTTGTTCTCTCATTTGATTGGTCATCGTAAAGCTCGTATTTGCCATAACATCAGTCCAACCATAATCAGGCATACTGATTCCAGCATCAACTGCCATACCCATTTTAGCTTTGGTTAAGTCATTTGTACTAACTAAAACAACATTACCTTCGTCTTTATGAGTGATGTTTTTTTCGTCTAACATAGCAACAATTTTAGACATCTCATCATATTCTAATCCAGATGCCAAAGGCACATAAGTTGGCTTTGATAAAAATAATATACCTGCAACAATGACAACGACAAAAAGGGCTCCAACTGCAAGCCATATTCTCATTTTCTTATCGAGTGATTGTATGAATGTCACGACTTGTGTTCTAATCCTTTGGAGTAGTTCCGCCATCTACACACCTCTTTCTACATTTGAATTCTCATTATTTCTTTATAAGCTTCGAGAACCTTATTACGAACTTGAACGGCAAAACTTAAAGACAATTCTGCTTTCTGTGATGCTATCATAACATCATGCAGGTTATCCGTTTCTCCTAAAATCAATGCTTCATCCATTTTCTCAGCATACAACTGATCTGCATTGACTTTTTCTAGCGACTCTATTAAAAAATCTTTAAAGTCTACATTTGATACTTTTGAATTCTCTGATCCAACCTTAATGATATTGCCAGATTGTACTGCTTTAATCCCATCCATTAGGCCCCCTAATATTATCTACCTATTTCTAAAGCTTTCATAGCCATCGACTTAGCACTATTAATTGCCGTAACATTTGCTTCATAAGATCTTGATGCCGACATTAAATTAATCATTTCAGTAACAACATCTACATTAGGCATTAACACATATCCTTCATCATCAGAATCTGGATGACCAGGATTGTAGACACGTTTAAAATCAGATTGATCTTCTACTATTTCAGAAACTTCAACACCATTTCCAATCGTATACTCACCTTTAGCTTTATCTAACATGGCTTGAAATTTATTCTCTGGACCTTGTTCTTTGAACACTGCCATTTGTCTCCGATAAGGCGTACCTGCTAAAGTTCGTGTTGTATTAGCATTCGCAATGTTTTTAGAGATAACATCCATTCTAAGTCTTTCGGCGGTTAAACCAGTGGCACTGACATTTAAAGATTTAAATAATGACATCTAATTCACCTTCCTATTCCATCGCCATTCTGAGTCGTTTTAAATTACTGTTTAATTGCTTTGTAATCGTTTCATACTTTATTTGATTTTCTGCTAAATAAGCCATTTCAGTATCTATATTTACATTATTACCATCTTTTCTAAAACTGGTACTACTGTCTTTAATAATAACTGGATTCATATTGGTCATCAGTGGCATATGTTTTTCGTTAGTTTTGGTCATCGGCATATTAGGATTTCCCATAGCACGTTTCAAAACTTCTTCAAATTCCACCGTTTCTCTTTTATAGTTTGGAGTATTTGCATTGGCAATATTATTAGTAATCGCTTCATTTTTCAACCACGAAGCATCTAATGCTCTATTGTATAAGTTTATTGTATTAAATGCGTTTTTTAACATAAGAACCTCCTACTAATAGTTTCGGCATAAACCGGTACAATTTTTATACATACGATATAAAAAGTTATTTTTATTTATACCGATTATATTATACCATATATATTGATTTTTGTTTAGGATTTATACAATATATAGTGGAATGGAAAAAAAGCTCTACGGATAACCGCAGAGCTTTATATATGTGTTTTAATTTAATATCTTCTTTTTATAGCGTTTAATTCTGGTATTAATTCGTTATTTAGAATTCTAATATGAGTACCTTTCATACCTAAAGATCTAGATTCAATAACTCCAGCTGACTCGAATTTTCTTAAAGCATTAACGATAACCGAACGTGTTATACCCACTCTATCAGCTACTTTACTAGCAACCAACAAACCTTCGTCACCCTCTAATTCTTTGAAAATGTGCTCAATTGCTTCTAATTCTGAGAATGATAAAGACTCAATTGCCATTTTTACAACTGATTTTCTTCTCTCTAAAGCAGCTCTTTCAAGATTTCTAGCTTTCATGATTTCCATAGATACAACCGTTGCAGCATTTTCAGCTAAAATCATATCTGAATCATCAAACTCGTCACCCATTCTAGCCAATACGAATGTTCCGATTCTTTGACCTTTACCTTTGATAGGCACTATAGAAACATGTTTCTGATATGATTCAGTATCACCTTTAAAAGTTGTAGCAACTTGATCTGCTGTCAAGTTCGGTGTTGTTTCAATAATTCTTAACATGTTTTCATTATGTTCTTCTGAGAAGAACATTTCTCCTGATTCTGGATCAGCAAGAATTGAGCTTGTATTAGTATCTACCATTTTAGAACCTAAGATTTTACCTTTAGCATTGATAATATATACATTTACTTCTAATATTTCAGCAATAGTATCACACAATTCATTAAACGATACTTTTTCTTCGCCTCTATCTTGTAATATCAAATTTAATTTTCTAGTTTTTTCAAGTAATTCTTTTAACATTAGGACCTCCTATTTTTCCTCAGAAATTTCTTCGCTATAACCGCATTCTTTATCGGTACATTTATATTCGTGTTTCTTCTTTGTCTTATATTCAATCATGTTTTTAGAACATGTAGGACACTTTTTATCAACTGGTTTATGCCAAGACATAAAATTACAATTCGGGAATTCAGAACAACCATAGAAAGTTTTAAATTTCTTAGTTTTTCTTTCAACCACATCCCCAGTTCCACACTCAGGACAATTCACCCCAATTTTATTCAAAATAGGTTTTGTATTTTTACATTCTGGATAATCAGAACATGCTAGGAACTTACCAAATCTACCATGTTTAATATTCATCATATTACCACAAATATCACAAGGAATATCAGTTGGTTCTGTTAAATCTACTTTTTCAATATCACCTTCAGCTTTTTCAATCAATGCATCAAACGGACCATAGAAAGTTTTAATCACTTCTTTCCATTCCATTTCACCGCCTTCAACTTCATCAAACTGCTTTTCCATATCTGCTGTGAAATTCACTTCAATAATTCTAGCAAAGTAATTTTCCATGATTTCATTGATGATACCACCTAATTCTGTAGGTAAAAGGTTTTTCTTTTCACGAGCAACGTAACCTCTACTAATCACCGTACTGATAGTCGGTGCATAAGTACTTGGTCGACCGATACCCTTTTCTTCCATTTCACGAACCAATGTTGCTTCAGTATATCTTGCTGGTGGTTGTGTGAAGTGTTGTTCTGGTATCATTTTTTCAAGTTTTAAAGTTTCACCTTCTTTTAAATCCGGTAAAATTTTATCACTACTCGTTCCAAAAGAATAGACCTTTAAGAAACCATCAAACACTTGTTTAGATCCAGTCGAACGAATAACATGGTCGTGATTCTTAATTTCTACAGTTAATGCTTCAAATTTAGCTGGTGCCATTAATGAAGAAACAAAACGCTCCCATATTAATTTATATAACTTATTTTGATCTTTTGTTAAAAAGCCTTCAATAGATTCTGGCGTTCTCAGAACATCAGTTGCACGAATAGCCTCATGTGCATCTTGAGCATTCTTACTCTTCTTAACTTTCAATTCACTACCAATATAAACCTCACCAAATTCTTCTTTAACAAAGTCATTTACAGCATCTTTAGCAGTATCCGAAATTCGAGTAGAATCAGTTCTCATATAAGTGATCAAACCTACACTACCGACTTTCGGTAATTTAATACCCTCATATAACTGTTGAGCAACCATCATAGTCTTTTTTGTAGAAAAACCAAGTTTGTTGGATGCTTCTTGTTGAAGTCTTGAGGTTGTAAAACATGGCTGTGCTTTTCTAGATTTCTCACGCGTCTGAATAGAATTTACAACATAAGCATCTTTCTTTAAGTCATCCATAACAGTTTGTACATCTGATTCCACTTTAAAATCAGCTTTTTGATTACCTAAAGCAATATAACTTGCCTTAAAAGATTTTTTCTCAACATTTTGAAAATTAAAATCCAAAGACCAGTATTCTTCTGATTCAAATGCATTAATTTCATTTTCGCGGTCACAAATCATTTTTGTTGCAACCGATTGAACTCTACCTGCACTTAGACCTTTTCTTACTTTTCTCCATAATAATGGTGAAATTGAATAACCCACTAAACGATCTAAAACTCTTCTCGCTTGTTGAGCATCCACAAGATTGGTATCAATCGTTGTTGGATGTTTGATCGCTTCTTTTACTGTTTCTTTTGTAATTTCATTAAATGCTACACGTACTTTATCGTTTAAATCAATACCGAGAATGAAAGCCAAATGCCAAGCAATTGCCTCACCTTCCCTATCGGGGTCAGTTGCGAGAAAAACTTTTTCTGCTTTTTTAGCAACTTTCTTCAAGTCTTTAATAACCGGTCCTTTTCCTCTTATATTAATATAAGC
>JABXKX010000373.1 GCA_013619035.1 Peptostreptococcaceae bacterium | reverse complement strand
GGTAGAGATAGATTCTATCGAACTGGATAACTGTTCTGATATAGCGCTCAACTCCATCATAATACCATTAAAGATATGTGCGTCATTACTGTATTGATCACCAATAGAACTCAATTTTTCATAATCTTTTAGCACATCAGATTCAATAAAATGTAATATTTCTGATGAGTCATTGATTAGAGTATTAACTGATTTTTGTATAAACTCAACTGTTTTTTGAATATCTTCAACCAACGTTGAAGATTCTTCAGCAAGTTTACCAACTTCATTGGCTACAACTGCAAATCCTTTACCAGCATCACCTGCACGAGCCGCCTCAATTGAAGCGTTTAATGCAAGTAAATTGGTCTGTGATGTAATACTTAAGATGCCGTCCAATAAGTCGTTAATCTTACTAACTTGTTTTGCATCAGAGATCGCATTTTCAAGACGGTCTTTTACATTATTATAAATGCCATTGGCATGTTTACCAGATTGAGCTGCTTCGATCTTTAGTTTGCTGGCTCTATCACTAACATCACCAGCTTGATGAGCGCCTTCTGTAGCTTTTTCTGCTACCACTTCAATGGCTGATCTGATTTCATCTACTGTATGTGTGACGGTTGTTGCCGCTGCAGTCGTTTCTTCTATAACAGCAGATATATCTGTTGTTGATTCTAAAGTCAAACCTGTTGATTCTTCTAATAGTTTAACTTCCTTTGCAATCTCTTCAGAGTCACGGGTGAGTTCTGTTGACGTTTTGATCATATTTTCAAGTAAATTTCGAATACCTTCACTGACTGCATTAAATGCACTTGATATAAGCCCGAGTTCATCGGTACTATTGATATCAATTTTTTCTCTGAAATCTAGGTCTTCATATTGTTTTGTGTGTAAAATAATTTCTCTAAGTGTTTTATTGAGTGGAATAACAATGAGTGTAATCAGTAATAGAGAAAATAGAATAATAACGACTGAGATAATGACTACACTGAAATAAATGTCTTTTTTTATCTCCTGTAAGTCATCTACATAGACACCAGTACCAATAAGCCATTGCCAATCATCAAATCCCTTAACAAAAGAAATTTTTGGTTGAGGTTCTTCTTTACCCGGTTTTGGCCATTGATATCTAACAATCCCTTCATCTTCTTTTTTTACAATATCAATCATGGCTTGGAAAAATAGATAACCATCAGGATCTTCTAAACCTAGAACATTGGTATCTACTAAAGTAAGTGCAATTGGATGCATTAACATCATACCATCCATATCATTAATCCAAAAATATTCTGTTTCTGAATATCTTAGGTTTTCAACAACTTGCAATGCTTCCAGTTTTGCTTCTTCTTCCGATTTGTCACCATTTTTATAAAGGTCATATTGACGTTGGATTTCAGAATAAGGCAAATCGACTAACTCTGATAGCTTCACCATCGTACGCTCTTCTATAATATTAGAAACGGTTGGAATAATATAAAATCCAATCATTGCTGAGAAGACAATGATGATAAATAAAGCTAAAAAGATAATCTTGTTTTTTAGTTTTACATTCTTAATATTCATATAATCACATCCTTATATTACTTATACCCCGCATTTGAAATCCTAGACATAAAGTTAAAGTAGACTTTTGACTAGAAAGGTGAACAAATCCCTGTTAATTCGCTTTTATATTATCTTGATTTTTCATATAGTGTAATCCAATCACCTACAGTCATTTTGGCAACGAGTTCTCCGATCAAATCGTAAGGAATGTCATCCATTTTCTTAAATCTTATACAACTTTTACCCATATCCAATTTATATTTGCATCTCATAGCATACTCGCTTGTAAACCACTGTAATAACGCTTCATCTGCATAAAGTCCCATGTGGTATAAAGAAATATAATTCTTCTGTGATGCCAAATGAATAAATGGCAATGGTTGTTTGGGATCACTATGATAACCTGCTGGATAGATTTTATGTGGGATCACATAACCCAACATATCATATTGAATAACTTCGTCAAAACCGTCATGTAAATTATTTAGGATGGTTTCTCTAATCTTTTGAATGATGAGTTGTCTGTCGTCGGGTAGTCCTAATATATATTCTTCAACTTTTGTAAACATAATTATACCTCCTGATCTATAGATGCCCGTTATGATATGTCTTTAATCTTTAAAACTAAAAATGACACTGATAGAAAACTCAAGTATGATATAATGAGAAGAGGTGAGTATTTTGATAAAAAAAATGACAAAACAATGGGCTGAAGAAATAATCAGTTGGAAATATGAAGCCCCTTATGATACCTACAATATGCCGAATGCATATGATGAGCTATTAGCATCTTATTATGCCATCATTGATGAAGATAAACTATTAGGATTTTACTGTTATGGTCATGATGCACAAGTGCCGCCAGGAGAGTATCCTGAAACACACTTGGATTTTGGAATTGGTATGAAACCAAGCTTTTGTGGTAAAGGTCTTGGAGAATCTTTTATGCATGAAGTGATTAAAGAACTTAGAAATGAAGGCAAACCACTCCGATTAACTGTGCTACCTTTTAATAAAAGAGCGATCAAGTTATATCAGAAGTTGGGATTTAAAGAAGTGCAACAGTTTAAAAGAGGTGAACGATTATTTATCATCATGACAGAATAGATATCTTTAAAAAAGCATATGAATTAATGAATGAGCCAATTGTAGAAGGCAATTGTGGTGAACTCTGTAATTACCATTGTTGCAGGAGTCATGATGACGCTGGTTCATTAGGGATGTATTTATTGCCAGAAGAATTTGAAGCGGTACAAAAACAGCTAGATGTATCCTATGAAGTACATTCTTCTTATGCATATGATTTACCACGGGGTACAAAAAAACTGTATTACATTTTTTGTTCCAATGATTCTGGATGTTTAAGAAATCACCGTCCAATTCAGTGCAGAACATATCCATTAGAACCTCATATGATAAATGGTACACTGTCTTTGATTATTGAAAAAAATCAATTCCATGGTTGTCCATTGATTCATCAAACAGAGTTATGGCGTCAAGAGTTTTTAGAAGGCATCTATAAAGGGTGGGAAGTTCTTTTAACGATTGAATCTATAAAAAAATACGTCGACGAACTCTCATTGGCTAGAGAATCAGAACAAAACATTGGTAAGTCTTTTGACAAGAAGGATATTTTTAACTTGTGTTAAAATTAATTAGTTGATAACATATAATTAGGGTGATCTTATGAAGACATATATGAATAACATTTTAAATAGATTACCAGCGTCTATGTCTGGTATAACACATGATTTTTCTGCAGACGGGAGAGGTCTATCTTGACGCAGGTAATATTTGGAAACTGCGCAGACCTCTATAAACATAGAGGTTTTTTTAATGCAAAAAATTTCAAAATTAAATTGAAACGACCTCATTAGGAGATAGCAAAGTTTGCAGATAATTAGGAGGCAACATGGAGAACTTAAAAAAGAATATATATAAAGATTACTTATTTACATTAATTACACGTTTTGACTTAACACATGGTATATGGCTATTATACCTAGCATCTAAAGGTCTTAATTTATTTCAAATTGGTTTAATGGAAACCATATATCATATCTCATCTTTTCTAATGGAGATTCCTACAGGAGCTGTAGCCGATATATTTGGAAGAAAGACCAGTAGAATATTGGGTAGAGTCTCAACATGTGTTGCCATAACCATTATGATATTTGGTAATAATGTTATTTGGTTTGCAGTGAGTTTCTTCTTTACAGCACTTGGTAATAATCTGGAATCCGGTGCAGGAGATGCTTTGATTTATGATAGTTTAAAGGAACTAAATATTGAAAATGACTATATGAAGGTCAGAGGTAGAAATGAATTGTTCTTCCAAATCGCGAAAACCTTCTCTTTAATCATTGGTGGTTATATTGCGACATTATCATATACCAGTGTTTATATGATTGCATTGGTATTTGCAGTAATAAGTATCATTCATGCTTTTAGTTTTACAGAACCGCAAATTGGTAGAGTACAGAAAAAACAAAACATCTGGGAAACTTTTTCTCATCAGGTCGTTTCAAGTTTCAAAGTGATGAGTGGCAAAAAAGAGCTGGTTGAGATGATTATCGCACTTGAAATCTTTTCAACTTTTTATACAACAGAATTCTTTTATATGCAAAATCATTTAAAGTCTTTAGGTCATTCGGAGTTTCAAATAGGCATCATATTATCCATAGGGGCTTTACTAGCAGCCTTTACTGCAACTCAAGCGTATAAACTTGAAGCACGATTTAAAATAAAAAAAATATTAACAGTTACAATAATTGCTGCTGTTATGCTGTTTTGGGGTATGACTATAAATGGTGTTGAAAAATATGCCTTTATCTTCTTAACAGCCATAGAGGGATTACTATTTGTAGTGATGGGTGACTATATCAATAAATTGATACCGAGTGATAAACGAGCGACTATTTTATCCTTCCAAAGTATGATATTCAGTTTGTTTATGATTGTTTTATTTCCTATTGTCGGTAAATTGGGTGATCATTATGGGTTAAGAAATGCTTTTATATTGGTTGCAGTTGGAGCAACAATATCACTCTTTATTTTAGGACGAATCATACAAAAACGAAACAATGCCAAACAAGTCTAATTAAAAAAAATATTACGTATTACAATGGAGATATAGAAAGAGGAGGGTATGAATGAAACAAGAAATGTTAACCGGTAACGAAGCCATTGCACGTGGATTTTATGAAGCTGGTGGTAAAATGGCTACGAGTTATCCTGGATCACCAACAGTACAAATATTAGATGCTTGTAAACAATATGATAATGTCTATGCAGAGTTCTCTACCAATGAAAAAGTTGCATTAGAGGTTGCAATAGGCGGTTCATTTGCTGGCGTTAGATCCATGGTTTCTATGAAACATGTAGGCATGAATATTGCAGCAGATCCTTTGATGACATTTACAGAAACACCAACTAACGGTGGCTTTTTACTGATAACAGGTGATGATCCAGGGCTTAAGAGCTCTCAGAATGAACAGGACAATAGACTGTTTGGTAAGTTTGCCAATATGCCTATTGTAGATCCTTCTGATGCTCAGGAAGCCAAAGAATTTACAAAAGCTGCTTTTGAGATTTCTGAAGCATTTCAAACGCCTGTGATGCTTAGGATCACCAGTAGACTATGCCATTCAAGGTCGGTTGTTACTATAGAGGATCCTGGTAAACATGAAACAAAACCAGTCTTTGAAAAGGATAACAAATATGCCATGATTCCACCGGCATCAGTGGTGGCTCAGCATTTTATGAAAGAACGTTTGGAACAACTACAAGAAAAAAGTCCTGAGTTTAATTTAAATAAATACGAAGCATCAAGTAGAAAAGATGTTTTACTCATCACTTCAGGCATCAGCTATAATCATTTAAAAGATCTTAATTTGGATCTGAGTATTTTGAAATTAGGGTTTATATATCCTTTAAATTATGATTACATAAGTAGTTTTACAAACCAATATAAAAAAATCATAGTTATAGAAGAAATGATGCCTTTTATAGAAAACGAATTAAAGTTAATGGGTATTGTTTGTGAAGGGGAAAAGTATTTTTCATTCACAGGTGAACTTGATAGCAGAGATATTAAAAATGGTTTGATTAAAGCAGATGTCATTGAAGGAGAGATTAAAAAGCCTCCGATGGTATTGGAAACGGTTAAAAGGCTGCCTCTCTTTTGTTCAGGTTGTCCTCATAGACCAATCTTTGATATGCTAAAAAAATCTAAAGCTCAAATGGTGATTGGTGATATTGGGTGTTACTCACTTGGTATTTTAGAACCAACGGAAATTTCTCATTCTATTATTTCAATGGGAGCAACTGTTGGCATTACTAAAGGTATTAGAAAAGCAATGAGTTTAGGCCAAAAATCTGAACCTGTGGTGTCGGTTATCGGAGATGGTACATTCTTCCATTCGGGCATTCCGTCGTTTATAAATCTATTACATCAACATAAGGATTTTGAGAATATGACTTTCTTAATCCTAGATAATAGAACAACAGCGATGACTGGTGGACAACATAATGGTGGTTCGGGTAATTTTAATGATCAAGATGATTTACATGTAGACATCAAAGCACTTCTTGAAACCATTGGATTTAAAAGAGTATTTGAAGTGGATCAATATGACTATAAAGATACTAAGAAGATCATCAATGAAGAGATCGCTTTTGAAGGCTTATCGATTGTAATTGCAAAAGGACAATGTGCCCTTAAATATAAAGTTAAGAAAACACCATATTATGTGGATCCGAGTACATGTATCGGTTGTAAAACATGTATTAAAACCAATTGTCCACCACTTAAGATGAAGACCTATGAAGGCATTGACGGTCTAAAATCTTCTATTGATCCTGATATGTGTGTCGGTTGTGGTATCTGTGCACAGGTTTGTCCAGTAGGTGCCATTAAACTTCTTGATGGGAAAGAGGTGACAAAGTGATGAATATAATGATTGTAGGTGTCGGTGGTCAAGGACTTGTTTTAACTTCTGGTATTGTATGTGAAGTGGCTAAAAGATCTGGCTATGATGTCAAAAGTAACGATGTGATTGGACTGTCCCAAAGAGGTGGTCGAGTATGGGCAAATATCAGATTTGATAAAAAAGTCTATTCACCTAATATTCCAGTGGGAGAAGCTGATTTTCTTCTAGCTCTTGAACCTTTAGAAGGTTATCGTTACAAGAATATGTTAAAAGATGATGGTGTGATTTTTATGAATGAACGTATCATCTATCCATCGGATGTTGTATTTGAAAAAGCGACATATCCTATGAAAGAGATTGAAGAGATGTTAGAAGCTTATGAGTCTTACTCAATAGATGCGACAAAGATTGGAAAGACTCTAGGCAATATGATGGTAGCTAATACGATTATCTTGGGTATGCTTGCTAAAAAGCTGGATTTTGATGTGGCTATATGGGAAACCGTTATATCAGAACGTGTCCCTAAAAAAGCTCAACTACTGAATCAAGAAGCTTTTTATTATGGTTATAAAT
>JABXKX010000144.1 GCA_013619035.1 Peptostreptococcaceae bacterium | reverse complement strand
GCTCGGAGATGTGTATAAGAGACAGATCATGGAAATATTTTCTTATTCATAGGAATGATTCTCTATGGTCTGTTGTCGTTGTATCAAATCAGGTGGATTGGTTATCTTCAAATGATAGCATTGATTCCATCCGTACTTCTATTTGATTACATTATTCAGAAGGTTATCTATAAAAAATCTATAAGAGTAATTCCGATCTTAAGAAGTATGACGATTGTAGTATTATTGTTTGGTTTTAGCTTTGTAGGGATTTTAATGGTAATGGGTTCTGATAAAGAAACTCAGGTCGCGATTGAAACGGATGCTTTAGAAGAACTATGTGATTGGATGGTAGACAATGAAGTCATATTAGGACAACAGAAAACAATCTTAACTTTTTTAGATTTCGGTCCTGAAATATTGTATCGAACAACCCATCATGTTATTTCTTCGCCTTATCATCGGAATGATGACGGTATTTTGTTTAACTACACTATCATGACATCGGATGATGAAGCTGATATTCGAACAGATTTAAAAACAAGAAATGTCGATTGGATTCTTCTTGCACCGAACTCAATTGAAAGAGCTTTCTATGATTATGATGGAAGCACTGAAAGTTTTTATGGTAATCTTTTAAACCAACAATTGCCTTTCTGGATAAAAGAAATGGAACTACCTAAAGAACATAGTGAATTCAGACTCTTTTTAGTGGACAAAGAAAAAATCTAGCGACTTATAATTTGACAATATTTGAGGTGATTTTAATGAAAAAACTACTTGGTTTCAAAGACACAATTTTATCTAAGGAATGGATTCCTGAATTGATTAGGTATGTCTATGCAGGGGGGATTGCTTTTGTACTCGATTTCCTAGTTATGATGGTATTGTATAAAGTATTTGGTGTATATTATCTAACTGCAACAGCAATCGGATTAATTGTTGGCTTGTTCACCACTTATCTTTTATCGATAAAATGGGTGTTCAACAACAGAGCTATGTCAAACCGAACGACTGAATTGAGTTTATTTTTGCTTATCGGTTCTATCGGATTTTTAATCCATGAATATGTCATCTGGGTTTCTGTGGAGGCTTTACTTATAAACGTCCCAGTTTCTAAAATAATTGCAACAGCAGTCGTGTTTTTTTGGAATTTCACAGCGAGAAAGGTTATTTTGTTCAAAAAACAAGTGACGCATAATAAGTAGATTTATTTAAAGTTTTGTATATATGACAATAAGAATAACGAATGAGAGGGACCTATGGATATTACGATACTAGCACCAGCATATAATGAAGAAGCTATCATTGGTAAATTTATCAATCAAATCGCATCAGTACTGGAGAAGAATTATAAGACTTGGGAAGTACTGATTGTAAACGATGGCAGTACCGATCAAACTGAAGAAAGAGTTAAATCTTTTATGGATATTTATCCAGAACATATTAGGTGTATAACACATCCGGTCAATCTAGGACTAGGAGCGGGTCTTGAAACTGGTTTTGAAAATGCAAAAGGCAATATTATTGTCACTATGGATGCAGACTGTACTCAGGATGCAAATTTAATTCCGCAATTAGCAAAAGAAATTTCAAACGATACAGGCGTTGTTATTGCTTCAAGGTATGTAAACGGTGGTGGGATGGAAGGTGTGCCGCCTCATCGGGTACTGTATAGCAAATTAGGAAATCTGTTTTTCAGAATACTCTTTGCTTTGCCTTCTAGAGATATCTCATCAGGATTCAGGGTATACAGGAAAGACATTGCTAAACAGCTGAGTCACCTCAGTACTGGTTTTGAAGTACAAGTGGATATTTTGAGAAGAGTTAAACAGTTAACACAAATTAAAGAATATCCATTTATATTAGTGGATCGAACTGTTGGCGTCAGTAAAATGAGATATGGAAAAGTATTAAAAGCATACTTCAAATTACTCACAAAAAAAGTCTAATATAAATAAGGAGGCATCTTGGACAATATGATTGCAGATTTTTTAAGAAAAAGAGTAAAGGGCTACTCGATCATATTTTTATCAGCATATGTTGTTTACTTCATTTTCGGGCTATTTATGATTAAAGATAGCCTGATGGGCATCGATTTTTCGGCTTTCTATTCAGCAGGGAAATTGGCTTTGGAAGGGAACTCAACTTTAATATATGATCTAATCAAACATCATAATGTCCTTGAAGGTGTATTAGGCCGGGAGATTCCATTTATGCTTGGATGGTTTTATCCACCTATTTTCCTTTTATTTGTGACACCTTTAGCTTTATTGCCATTTAAATTTGCAATGGTATTTTGGCTGGCAAGCACGTTTATAATATATATGATAACAATAAAAAAAATCTCTATTGGTCAAAAAGGACTCTATGCAGCCATGTGTTTTCCTGGTGTGTTAATGAATCTAAATTGGGGACAAAATGGACTTTTGACGGTGGGATTGTTTGGCTTAGGCATCTATAATTTAGAAAAAAGACCTGTTGTAGCAGGGATGATGTTTGCGATACTTTGCTTTAAACCGCATTTTGCATTAGTTGCTTTTATCGTTTTATTATTAAGCAAACAATGGAAAGTGTTTTTTAGCGCGGTGTTCTTTTTCTTTGTTCTAGTGATACTCAGTTCAGGACTCTTTGGTTTAGATACTTGGGTAGTCTATATAAAAACACAATTAAATGCGCCAAGTATCATCTTGGACTCTATATGGCAAAGCACAGCTGCAATTCAACCCTCGGTGTATTCATCGTTAAAAGTAATTGGAATGTCAGGAAATATAGCAGCAATCCTTCAGCTTATTACAGCGATATGTATGTTTTTAATAATTTTATGGACCTGGAGAAATGTCAGTTCCGTATCTTTAAGAGGGGCGATACTCGTACTGGGGACATTATTGTGCACACCTTATTATGCACAATATGATCTGGTTCTTTTGATTCTCCCGTTGATTTGGTATCTGAATGATTGTAAGTTAAATGGTTGGCTGAAATGGGATCTTGGGATAATCTTAATGTTATGGTTAACACCACTAATAAATTTACCGATTGTTCATTTGACTCATATTCAAATTGCACCGATTACTTTGATAATCGCAACCATTTTTACTTGTAGACGACTGTATATTTTCCATTATAAGAACCTTTCAAACTGCCCAGAGAATGATAAACTCTCCGTATAATATGGATTAAACTGAGAGGTGTTTCTGAAGTCGATAATCATAAAATCTGTGTTACGACAATTATTATATAAATGATTAAAGCAAGTTGCATCATGCAACTTGCTTCTTTTAGGTTTGGATTTTTATGACGGGCATAGGAATAAAATAGTCTTTGATAAAATCAACCACACGCAATAAATCTTTTGATTTTTTTCTATTTTTTGAGGTACAACAATAGAGCTTTCCAGCTTCTGGTGTTATCAAACGGATTATTTTTATGTTGGGATTGGTTATTTTCTCTGACATGATTGGTGTAACCGTTGCCATAATCACATTCTCTGATGCTGAATTAATTATATCCAAGCTGTAACTCGATGAAAACATGATATTTGGATGAATATCTGCTAATTGGCAATAATGATCAAAAAGTTCTCTAAGTGCATTTTCCTCAGAACCTGTAATAATGGTTTGTTCATCAAGTTGTGAGAAATCAATGGTCTCTTGGGTTGCAAGAGGATGATTCTTATGAATGGCTACATACATATAACCTTCTGCAAGTAAATGTGTTTCAAACAAGCCCAGGTCAAAAGGATTCACTAGAAATGCGATGTCTGCTTCGTGCCCATTTAATTTCTCAATACACTTATTTTTGGACCATTCTTTGATTTTGAATCGAACATCTGGATTTTCCTGTTGAAAATTTAGGATGACTTCGGTATTTAATCCACGTGAGATGCCATAAGCAAAAGCGATTGTGATAGGCTTTTTAAGACTAGACGAGTGATGTTTAATCAGATCTTTTGCCTGTGCATAGTTATCGTATATTTGGATAAAGTGGGGATGAAGCTTGATACAAATATTTGTCGGCATGACGCCTGTTTTAGCTCTTTTGAAAAGCATGGTTCCAAGTTCTTTTTCTAAAGCTTGGATTTGGCGACTGAGTCCTTGTTGTGAAATGAAAAGTTTTTGACTAGCTTTTGATATATTCTTTTCGTCGTATAAAGTTAACAGAGATTCAATATAACGCATATGCATAATGATAGCTCCCTTTTGGAATGATATAGTGATTGTCCACAACAGTTCGTTGTGGATATAGACAAAGCATTGTTATTCAATGGTATCTTTGTTTGATAAAATTTTATCATATAATAGTATATAAAACTATAGGGAGATATGGTGAATAGTTATGGAACTTAAATCGAAGGTATTGGAACTGTCTAATAAGATCAGTCGTGTGAAAATGGGATCAAAGCACGGCATTAAGTATGAACATCCAGAGTATGAAATTTTGGAACCGATTGTCACAAATGAGATGGCTGAAATAGCATTATACCTGATGTTTAGAGATCCTAAATCTGCTGAAGATGTAGCAAAGCTCTCAAAAAGACCTGTCTCTGAAGTCGCACCTATTTTAGAAGATTTGGCTTGGAAAGGTGTTTGTATTGTTAATGAGATTGACGGAGTGGATCATTATTGGTTTGAACTTTGGGTACCAGGACACTTTGAACTAATTGCCAATAACCGTGAACTTGTGGCTAAGTACCCTCAGTTGGCACTGGCTTTTGATCATTATGGCCAAAGAAAAGGTCCGCAAGCGACTGGCGTTTTTCCGATTGGAAAAGGTCCAATGCGTGTGATTCCAATTGAATCAGCAATTTCAGGTAATTCGAAACGTGCTTCTTATGAAGAAGTATCTAAATTTTTAAATGACAATGATGTATTTTCCGTTTCAGATTGTTCTTGCAGAACGGCTAGGGAAGTGGCAGGAGAAGGGTGTGGTCATCTGAAAGAGGATATGTGTATTCAGATGGGTAAAGCGGCTAAGTATTATATAAAGACCGGTAAAGGTCGTGAAATTAATAGAGAAGAAGCTTTTGAAATTATCAAAAGAGCAGAAGAAAATGGACTCATGCATTCGATTCCCAATGTGGATGGACCAGGAAAAACCCATGCCATTTGTAACTGTTGTGGTTGTTCTTGCTTGTCTCTGAGAAATGCATCCATGTTTTTCAATAATGATTTTGTCAGATCCAATTATGTATCCACTATAGATGCTGAAAAATGTGTGGCTTGTGGAGAATGTGTGGAAGTTTGTCCTACCAATGCTGCCAAACTAGGACAAAAGATTTGCTCAAGCATGCCAGTAGATATACCAATGATGACAGATACACCAGCCAATACAAAATGGGGACCAGAAAAATACAATGAAGATTACCGTACCAACAGAAAAAATGTAGTAGATTCAGGCACAAGTCCTTGCAAGACCAACTGTCCTGCACATATTTCAGTTCAGGGGTATATTAAGCTTGCAGCACAAGGTAAATACAATGAAGCTCTTGAATTGATCAAACATGAGAATCCATTTCCAGCAATATGTGGTCGTGTTTGTCCAAGGAAATGTGAAGATGAATGTACCCGTGGTGATATTGATGATCCGGTTTCAGTGGATGAAATAAAGAAATTTATCGCCGAACAGGATTTGAATGCAAAACATCGTTATATTCCTAAAAAGCGTAACAACTATGGTAAAAAAATTGCTGTTATCGGCGCGGGACCATCTGGTCTTTCTTGTGCGTATTACTTAGCGATTGATGGTTATGAAGTGACTGTTTTTGAAAAACAGAATGTCCTTGGTGGTATGTTAACACTTGGGATTCCAAATTATAGATTAGAAAAAAACATTATTAATGCAGAAATCGATATACTGCGTGAGATGGGTGTTGTATTTAAAACCGGAGTAGATGTCGGTAAAGATGTGACCGTTTCTGAACTCAGAAATGAGGGCTATAAAGCCTTTTATATGGCCATAGGGGCACAAGGTGGTCGTAAGCTAGGTTTAGAAGATGAAGAGACAGAAGGTGTCATGACTGGAGTCGATTTCCTTAGAGAAGTTAATCTAGAAAACGATATATCGGTTAACGGACAAGTTATCGTCATTGGTGGTGGTAATGTAGCCATTGATGTCGCTAGAACTGCTGTAAGAGCGGGTAAAACTGAAGTCAGTATGTTCTGTCTTGAAAACGGTGAAGAAATGCCAGCTCTAAATGAAGAAATTGAAGAAGCTGCTGCTGAAGGAATATCGATTAATCCTTCTTGGGCACCCAAACGAATTCTGGTTCAGAACAATAAGGTTGTAGGCATGGAGTTTAAGAAATGTGTCTCTGTTTTTAATGACCAAGGTCGATTTTCGCCAAAATACGATGAAGAACAGATTATGACTGTGGCTGCCAATCATATCATGATTGCAATTGGTCAGGTGATGGAGTGGGGCAATCTTCTTAATGAATCAAAGGTGAAACTAAAAGGTAATGGTACTGTTGAATTGGATTTGTTTACTCTTCAAACGGATGAACCGGATATCTTTGTTGGTGGAGATGCTGCTACTGGACCAAAATTTGCTATAGATGCAATTGCACTTGGAAAAGAAGCGGCCATTTCAATTCACCGATTTGTTCAACCCGGCCAAAGTCTTGTTATCGGACGTGACCGAAGAGAGTATAAAGCGTTTGATAAATCGTCACTGATTATAGAAAGTTATGATAATACGGGTAGACAGCATATTGACCATGTGGATGCCAATCTTGCTAAAGAATCTTTTAAAGACCTAAGAGGGACATTTACAGAAGAACAAGTACTAAAGGAAACCGAACGATGCTTAGGCTGTGGTGCAACTGTGGTTGATGAATATATTTGTGTAGGTTGCGGAGCGTGTACGACTCGTTGTAAATTTGATGCCATATCACTTAAGCGTAAATATGATGAAGATACAGTACCTTTTGAAGATCTAAAAGGTGTGGTTATGAAGAATATGATTAAACGTCAAGGTAGAATTGTAGTTCATAAACTTCAAAAAGTATTTAAAGGTGAGTAGTGGATTTTAACATACAGTTTATTGTGAAAAAATCTTTGAAATTGGACTAAGAAACGT
>JABXKX010000035.1 GCA_013619035.1 Peptostreptococcaceae bacterium | reverse complement strand
CAAGTGATGAAGCTTTGGTCATATTACCAGAAGCATCATATTCAAAGGACTGACCACCAGCTGATAACAATCTATTCGCTGAATCATAAGAATAATCGATTTTCTCACCATCAGAAGTCATACTCGTTCTATTACCAACAGGATTACCTAATGTATCGTAGGTGCATGTTTCACTTCTTCTAGTAGAAGTAGATGAGTTAACCACACGACCGATGTTGTCATACGTGTAAAAGGTAGTAGCTACATTTTATATTCTAGAATTGGTTTTATAAGGGGATGAATGTCCCTATCCAAAAAACGATGGAAAGATAATTCTCTCCATCGTTAATTAACCTATTCAATGTTTTGTCATTCACATCACTAGTTTCACTTAATCTTATAAACTCCAATTTTCCGAATCTTATCTTATTTCAGAAAATATATGAGGTTATTAACAACATTTTCTAATCTACCGATTCAATATCAGCACTCATCTCATCTACATTGAGCTTAGATTTTATTTCAATCTCCTTTAAACCAGTAATTAAACACTCCTTCAACAGTGTTTTCTTTTTTATTTCATCGCCATTATTGTAATCTTCAAAGTCTATTTGTCTTGCCAAAGCTACAACTTTATACTTTAAATCATATTTAGTGAATTCTTGCCCCAATCCTTCCTCTAGTAAATGTTTTGGTACAATTATAGGTATGAAATCAATTGAATCAACTTTAGTGGAATATATTTTGCCTTCAACAACATTTTCGATTGTTTCACAGAAAGAATCTATACTTTCATCTGCTCCATACTTCTTTACATAAAACTTAGGTACTTTAAACCTCAAATTCATAATTTTTCTCCTTATTTTACCAGAAACCTTTATTAAACCTTGGCAATTTCATAAATTCATCAAAATAATCAATAATTTGGTTATGCTGCCACATATGAATATCATATTTTGAACCTTCTGTAAGTATCTCCATCACCGAATTTTCTGATTGTAAGAATGTATTAGAATATCTAGTGTCTGGATAGAGTGTCTCACCAAATTTAAGAATCTCTCCTGTATCTTTATCGACTAATTGATAACCATAGTTTGTATTTGGATTAGCTAATGAATTACCATGCATACCATTTGTTACTGTTTGACCTGTTGTAATACCATTCGCCTGTTTATATTGAGTCCAAGCTTCACTCAATTGAGAATTTGTGTACTTCCCTTTATTTGCTGACTGGAATTCATTCCATGTCATTGGTTTTGATTGTACCGCCCTCTCAACAGCTTCAGTAGGTTGGCTCTTCTCCAGTTTATCTGAATACCTATTCCATAGCTCGATTGATACAATATAGCTCATACCTAAAGCATATGTTTCACCTTGTGCTTGAAACGTTTCATATGTTTGTTTTTCTAGCGTACTCCAAATTGTATCATTATGGATGTAAGTTTGTGAACCATACATTCCATCAAAAAATCCTACCGTTCCTGGCATTGTATTCACTAATCTAAGAGTTTCAGCATACTCCTCAACATCTATACCATATGCGTTAGCTTCATCTACAATTACACTATATGGTTTACCATAATGCGCTACTTCATATTCAAGTTGCCAATAATCATTTTCAGTTTGATTATATCTGGAACTACTTATAGAGTATTCACCTGACCATCCTTCATTATCCCATCTTAAGATATCATTGGTTGATTCATGGTAAGTTGCTTCAGAGTCATCGATTACAGGATATAATGAATTCATTATATGTGCTGCACTATCAATACGATTTAATATTTTACTTAATGGTGCATCTTTTAAATCTGTTATGTCAATTCTTACTGAAGTTTCATTCCAATCAAGATCAATCTCACCAACAGTCGTTTCTATTAATCTTTGATTATCTGCTGCTATTTCGTAAGCATAAATTCTTACCGTTTTAGATTGACTTCCACTTACTTCATATTTTACATTTACTGCATCCAACCCAATGGACGACCATCCATGCTCCTCATTATAAGTATTACCTGTTCTATAATACTTATAATTGATTGTAGTCGTTGTTGATCGACTATATGACTTTTCTTTATAAGTTTCATATGTTCTAGTTGAAATTAGATCCCAACTACCACCACTAGAACTTTCACCTTTATAGACATAATCATGACCCATGTAACTGTCCCCAGTATCATGTGTCTTGTAAGAATGGTCTGATCTATTCTTAACCCATTTTGGTACATTACCACTAGGATCTGTATAGTTTACTGGATTATTAAGTACATAAGCATACTTGTTTTGAGTTTGTGGATTAGATGAAGTACCTTTCCATGTATCCTCATTTACAAATCTTCCTACACTTGGATTATACCATCTTGCATTCATGTACACCAGTGATGACTTTTCATCATACATTTGACCTGTATAACCTGTCATATTATAAGGTGACGTAATACCAGTCTGAATGTTTCCGTATACATCATAACGGTAATCTTCAATCGTATCACCATGTTTGTTTCTAAGTGTTGTTACAGAACCTAGACCATCATACTCATAGTACATAAGTCCACCATTGGTTTTAATGGTCTCTTCTTTACCTGGTGTGATTCTACCCTTTAGACCGAACATCTTCTGAGCGACGACTTCACCATTGGCATAATAGTATTCATTCATCGGTGAACCTTCATCTGAATAGATTTTATGCTGAACCGTAGAAGTACCAATATAATCAAAGCGTTCACTCTCTATATTATTTTTAGGTAAACTCACCTCCTCTAGATCAAATTTCTTAAATGCATTAGCATTTGCATTTTCATTATCTATTAAACCTTTGGGAATTTCCTTTTCTTTTGACTTACCATTATTCGTCTTTACTTTATCATTACCATTATTCGTCTTTTCAGTCTTTCCATTATTCTCAGAAGCAGTTTCATTAAAAGCCTTTGCCGATTCATTATAAGAGTTAGCTGATTCATTATATCCTCTTATCGAATCGTTATACTCATCTAGAATCTTAAAGTCATAGTCACTTGTCTCTCTTCTGACCAAACGATCTAAACCATCATAACTGTATCTAGCATAAGTCTCATTTGAGAAGTTCACTGAAGTCAGTCTGTTGTTGCCATCATAAGTGTAGTCTGTCGTTTCTTCAAGTGATGAAGCTTTGGTCATATTACCAGAAGCATCATATTCAAAGGACTGACCACCAGCTGATAACAATCTATTCGCTGAATCATAAGAATAATCGATTTTCTCACCCTCAGAAGTCATACTCGTTCTATTACCTACAGCATCATAGCTATAGTTCACGGTACCATAAATGCCTATCAGGAAATTAGTCTGCGTTACGTCTAGTTCTTCCAGTAAATCCACCAATGGTTGATTCTCTGTTATTAGAGTAACTCCTTCTAATATCTCCAATTCTTTTTTCGCTTGTCCTGGCGGTATACCATTCTTGTCTTTTCCTGTTACTTTATCTTCTTTTTTATCCTGCCCTGTGACTTTATCCTCTTTTTTGTCCTGTCCAGTTACTTTATCCTCTTTCTTGTCCTGTCCAGTAACTTTTTCCACTACACTACTTGAGGAATTTGAACTGCTTGAATTACTTGAATTATTCGAACTCGAATTATTTGAGTTATTTGAACTTGAATTATCCGAATTAGAGTTACCCTTTTTAGCTTTTTCATCTTCATCAGGCTTTATATTGTAAACCTTCATTTCTACAGATTCACGACCCTCTAAAACCGCTAAGAAATCATCTTCTACCACTGCAGTTTCTTGATAGAACGACTGCAGTTTACTCAGTGGATATTGAACCTCTGTTACTCTACCTAAAGCATCATATGCATAATTTGTTTCTGCCCCATCTTCTTCTGTTACTTTGGTTCTGTAACCTTCAGCGTTGTATTCATAAGTAAAGCTAGATATAACGCCACTGTGATCCTCGTTAATCAGTGATAGCAAATGACCCTCAGTATCATATACTTTTCTTTCAGTCATACCATTTGGTAGAACCTTTTCTATTTGACGATTCATTTCATCATAAGAATAAGTGGTCACTCTTTCATCCGGATCAATGAATTTTGTAAGCATATTATCCTGATTGTATTCGTATTTAAACAGTCTTTCTTCTTCATTTTTCATCTCTAGTAAATTACCTGAGATATCATATTTAAATGTCTTCGTTTTATCTAAAGTGACATTCTTCTGTTCCGTCATTCTACTGAGCACATCATAACTGTAATGTTCTTCTGATTCCGGTGATAACATTTTAATCAGTCTACCATAGGTATCATACTCATAAGCTGCAAAGCTGTCACCATAATCAGCATGAATTAATCGACCTTCAGAATCATAAGAGTAATCAATAACCGATCTGCCATCTTCCTTCTTAATTAACTCAGAATATTGATCATATGTATAACGTGTTGTTTCACCTAAAGGATTTTCTTCAGCTATCAAGTTGTTCAACGCATCATAACTAAAGAATGACACATTCCGATTCGCATCCATAACCTGATTCAGATTACCTCTTTTATCATAAGCATATTGGGTCAGATTGCCCATAGCATCTGTTACCCGAATCAACTGATTGTTCTTGTTATAGTCATAAGTCGTTTCAAGACCTGATGGACTGGTTTCTTTTAACAAGTTGCTGTTTTCATCGTAATTGTATGATGAAACATGACCATCAGGTGATATTTCTTCAATTAATCTTGATAGACCATCATACTTTGATACCCACAGACCACCCAGTTCATCTGTTACAGTGATCTGACCGTTTAAATCCTCATAATCATATGTCATCACACCATCTTCATCGGTTATGGATAATACTCTACCAGATAAGTCATAAGTATAACTCTCTACTGCACCTCTAGGCGAAGTTACTGTGTCAAGCATACCAAGTTCATTATAAGAATAACTGGTCACATCACCTAAAGTACCTGTGATTTCTGTCACTCTATTTAATACATCATATTCATAATCTGTTTTTGTACCCAATCCTGATGTTTCCGATATGATATTGCCCATCACATCATAATCATAACCGTACGTCCTACCTGTCGAAGTCGCAATATCGGTTATCCTCTTAAGTGCATCGTATTTATAACTTGTTGCTATTTTACCTTCTACGGTTTCTTTTACCAAGTTACCATGATCATAAGTATAAGACGTTATCATGCCAAGAGGATTGATATGCTTTACAACTTGATCTAAAGCATTGTATTCATAACGATCCGTACCATTTCCGTAATTTACCGTTGTCACTCTGTTTTGTTTGTCATATTCAAAGGCCGTTATGTTGTTCATAGGATCTGTAACACTCAAAACATTACCGAGTGTATCATAAGTATATTTTGTTAACTGACCCTTATTGTCACTTGCTGATACCAAACGGTCACCTTCATAGTTAAGTACTCTATTATATCCGAGTACATTTTCTACCGAAGTTACTTGACCCAGTCCATTGTATTCATAATTTTCGGTACCCTTCCAATCGGTTCTAGAAATCATTTGACCCATGATATCAAAAGTATCTGTTGTTTCTCTATTCAAAGAATCGATTGTCGATACAGTACCCTTTAAATCATCATAGATTTTAGACGTGATCATATCACCTTTTTTAGAACTGATCATTCTACCGAATGCATCATATTCATAAGATGTTTCTTCACTTAATCTGTTCAAATGTTTGATTAATCGATTATTTTCATATTCAAAGCTTTCAGTTAAACCATCTGGAGATACTAGTTTTACTAAAAGACCTGATGTATCATACTCATAAGTTGTTGTTTCACTTAAAGCATTCGTTGTAGAAATCAGGTTCTTCATCTTATCATAAGTAAAAGATGTTGTACCGTTATGATCTATCACTTCACTGACTTGACCATTTAAATCATAATTAATTTCTGTTGTTTCATTTAAAGCATTTGTAACTGAAATCATCTGATTGATTCCATTGTATGCATACTTTGATTCATACCCTAAAGGGCTTTTTTCTGTAATCAGATTACCCGCTAAATCATATTCGTATGACGTGATCTGATCTTCTACAGATACTGAATATAGCTGATTGGTAGCGGTATAATCATAAGAAGTTGTCACACCATGTTTATCAACTACAAAACCAACTTGTCCTCTAGCATCATAAGTAACTGTTTCTGTAAGACCTGCTGGATCAGTTACTGAAACGACTCTAGAAAAAGCATCATAAGTATAAGATGTTTCAAAACCATTTCCATCTATTACTTTTGATAGTTGGTTCATCGAGTTGTACTCATAACTTGATAGAACACCTCTTTGATTAGTGGTTTCAATCAGTTGATTAAAGTCATTATAACTATAAGTTGTAAATACATCACCCGTTTGTTCTTTAGTCAGTTGACCATATATATTGTACTCATAAGTCGTTTCTATCCCATCAAGAACTGATGTCATCTGATCTTCATTGTTATAGGTATAAACAACTTTCTTGCCTGATACATCTGTTCTTTCAACTAAACGACTGTACTCATCATAGACAAATGTTAACTCACCACCATTTGGTTGTAATACATGGATGAGTTCATCTTTTTCACTATAAGTGTAAGTTGTAACAGCATCAGTTATATCGGTTACAATCATTTGATCTATTGTATATGTTATTGTAAACGACTGATTAAGGTCATTCTTATAAGAGATGACACGATCCTTTTCATCATAAGCAAATGATGTCTCTTGACCGAGAGGATCTGTTACTGATACGACTTTCCCGTCATTATATTTATAAAGAATCTCACCACCATTTGGTAAAGTAATCTTTGTTATTTCATCTTTTTCATTGTAAGTATATGCTGTTGTATAACCCATTTGATCCGTTACTGTCACTAGATTATTATGATCATAAGTATAACTTTCGTAGTTTAGACCATCACCACTAGAAATGAGTTGACCATCATCATTATAGATATAATCAGCGACTAACGTATCCCCTACAGATATAGAAGTGATTTCACCAAAAGCATTGTAAGTGTATGAGGTAATCTTTCTACCTGTTTTCTCTGCAATCAGTCTATTAAAAGCGTCATAAGCATATTCCGTTTTTATACCGGTAAAATCTATTACAGAAGTCATGTTACTATTAACA
>JABXKX010000359.1 GCA_013619035.1 Peptostreptococcaceae bacterium | reverse complement strand
TATCGTTAAAATTAATATTTTCCTTAAAGACCTATCGGATATTGAAGCAGTAAACGAAGTTTATACAACATTCTTCCCAGATTCAGCTATCGCAAGAGCAGTAGCTTATGTCCCTGCACGTACTGCAGTTGAAGTTTCAGCATTACCGATGGATGCTTTAGTGCAAATTGAAGCAGTAGTAGCACATGGAGATGGTACACCTCCACAAATCGTTGAAGATAGACATGGTATTATCATAGAAGCAAACAATACTGAAAATGCACCAAAAAGTTCTCTATCTACACAAACAGTAGCGTTTTCTCATTACAATCATATTTCAGCTCAATTACCTTTAGAAGCAAAAACTGGTAAATTTGTCGCTGGTGGTGTTAAAGAGCAGGCTGGACAGTGTTTAAAAAACATCAAGGCAATTATTGAAAGTGTTGATCACGTTATGGAAGATGTAGTTAAAATTAATATCTTCCTTAAGAATATCGAAGATATTGATGCTGTAGATGAAATTTATACAACATTCTTCCCAACAGGTACTCCTGCTAGAAGAACAGTTGGCGTATCAGCTATTCCTCAAGATGCTTTAATCCAAATCGATGCAGTTGTATCAAACGCTGAAGGAACTCCTCCAACAGCATAACTAAATCCTTATCTGTTATCAAAAGTAAAGTAATTATTTAAGACCACTGAAAAGTGGTTTTTTATTATGCCCTAAATGCAGTCTTAAAGAATAGTGCTATGGAAACTCCAATTAAAATAACTGGTATTTTACCAATGATGATTAGAATACCTTTATGATTTTTCTATAGAAGTAGAATGATGTAATTTAAATATTCTTATAAGATTATGTCTAACAGAACTATAATGAGTGGAAAATGAATCTGGGATCTGAGGTTGCCACATTAAAAGAGTTAAAGCCAGTTGGCAAAGCAGAGCTTCGGTAAGGCTGAAATTTGATAAATGCGCGATTATGTTTATAAAAATGGTAAATTTACGACATTAGAACCAACGATAAGTTGGATACAATAATCTAAAAAATTACTTTGTTACCGTGGGATAATTATTGGATCAACAGTTTTTATGTAAAGATTAATGTTATCTTAACTAAACGTATGATTTATGATAGAATGTACTCATTACTATTTTAAAAAAGGAGACTTCAAATGAAAAACTATAAAATGACCATAGCGTATGATGGTAGAAAATATAAAGGTTTTAATAAATCAAAAGGTAATTTAGAAAAAAGTATTCAAGGGAAATTGGAACTCATATTGAATAAGCTTTACGAAACAGAAGTTGAAGTGATCGGTGCAGTGAGTACCGATGCTGGTGTTCATGCAAAGGGACAAATTGTTTCTTTCACTGCGCCAAATGGTAAATTGAATGAAAATGAAATCCGTGACTATTTCGAAAAATATCTAACAGATGATATTATTATTTTATCAGTAGAGCCAGTAGATGCTCGTTTTCATAGTAGATATCAAATGAAAAGTGCAACTTATCAGTACCGTTTATGGAAAAAGGATGCCCCAAATCGACCTTTGTTCGAGCGACAATTTGTTAACTTGATGGTTCAGTTGCTAGATGTTGATAAAATGAAAAAAGCTGCAGAGAGCTTCTTAGGAGAACATGATTTCTTGGCTTTTACAACTAATAGAAAAACTAGGAAATCAATTAAAGAAATGATTTCGATTGATGTAAAAGAAAATGATTACGAAATTATCATCACAATGACTGCAAATGGATTCTTATTGAATATGGAGAAAAAGATAGTTGGTACTTTAGTTCAAATCGGTCTTGGACAAATTCCTGTAATAAGTATTGAAAATGCCTTTGAATTCAAAGAACCTGATAGTGTCGGACACATATCTAGTGCTAGCGGACTTTGTTTATTAAGCGTCCAATATTAATCAAATAAAAATAATAGGTAGATTAGAAAGAACTTGATATAATAGTCAGGTTCTTTTGTATTTATAACCAATAGATGATTGCTATTTTACGTTATCATGTACTTTAATTGAAATATTAATGATCCCAGTGGTGTTTTTCAATAGCAAGGTTCTAGTGGGTGTTTTTATTATCTAAGCAGTCTGCGACTACCTATGGAATTCATCTCACCACGTGTAGAGGTGGGAGTATTTCTACATAATTCATGATATAAATAAAATTAGAAATGACATAGAAAAATGGCAAAACCAATTGAATGAGATTGTGTCATTTTTGTCTTAAAATTAATTGATTACTAGGAGAGATGATACCTTTGAATGTATTGAATTAGCAATGCTATTGTGGTATGTTCAATGGGATGTAATAAGAAATAGATGAATCATTTTTTATCAAGTGATGGAACAGAATATTCTTTGGCAAATGTATGTAAAGAATTGAATAGATGCTTTAATCGGTTTAAGAGGTGGAAATGTGTTAAAAGAAATAAGCGTTCAGACAATTATTGACTCCGTAGACAATGGAGTTGTTGTATTAGATTTATTTGGAAGGGTAGAGGCTATAAGTCAAAAACTACTAGATCTCTTAAATGTAGAATCGGTTTATTCGTATTTCGATATTGAAATACTGTTTAGGGGTGTGACGCTAAAGAAGATATATGCATTAAAAGACAATATATTGGGAAACAGAGTGGTTGTTAACGGACAAGAACTGTTTTGTGATTACTTTCCTCATGTCGTAAATGATAACGTGGAAGGTGTCGTCTTGATATGTAAAAAAACACATAAATATTTGGACGCAGTTTTGGAGAGTTCATATGACGGTATTTACATTACCGACGGTGACGGTAATACTTTAAGAATTAATAAGTCGTACGAAAGGATTACAGGCTTTAAGATAGAAGATCTGATCGGTCAAAATATGAAAGGGCTTGAGAAAAAAGGAATCATTTCAGAGTCAGCGTCACTATTAGCACTTAAGGATAAGGGCGTTGTGACGATTAATCAACGATTGAAATCTGGAAAGCAGGTGCTTGTTACCAGCAATCCAATCTATAATAGCAACGGAGAAATCACGATGATCGTTACAAATGTTCGTGACGAGACTGAGATTCACCGCTTGAGAGGGATGCTAAAAGAGAATACAAAAGTTAAGGATACTATAAAAAGGGAAATGGACGAGCTGAAGATACAGCTGTTAGAAACTAAATTCCTAGTAGTCGAAGACAAGAAAATGATAGATACTTTGAAGATGGCTAAAAGAGCAGCACGGACAGAAGTCTCAATACTGGTATTAGGAGAAAGTGGTGTTGGAAAAGAAGAAATCGTCAAATTCATACATACCAATAGCAAGAGAAAAGACAAGAAGTTTATAAAGATTAATTGTGGTGCAATTCCGGAAAATCTTATTGAATCCGAATTGTTTGGCTATATAAAAGGCGCATTTACAGGTGCAGATAATAATGGGAAAATTGGATTGTTCGAAGTTGCTAATGGTGGTACGCTTTTCCTAGATGAAATAGGAGAACTGCCGCTTCATATGCAAGTTAAGTTACTTAGAGTATTGCAGGAAGGGGAAATCGTTAGAATTGGTGATTCAAATCCAATTAAAGTTGATTTTAGGTTGGTTGCAGCAACTAATTGTGATTTGGAGCAGATGGTTGAAGAAGGTCGTTTTCGAAAAGATCTATTATATAGACTTAATGTTGTTCCAATTGTAATCCCACCACTTCGAGAACGGAAAAGTGATATACTTGGATTAACGGATTATTTTTTAAAGAGTATAAACATTAAATACAATTGGGATAAGTCCTTTTCATCTGAAGTGCTTCGCTATTTTTACTCATATGATTGGCCAGGAAATGTGCGAGAACTCAAAAACTGTGTAGAGCGTATTACGGTGATGAGCAGTGATAATCTTGTAATAGCTGAAGAACTACCTCATGAGTTTAAAGTTAAATGTAATAATATAGGTTTAATGAATACAACTGACACTACAGGAACTTTGAAAGAAGCACTTGAAAAGTTAGAATATGAAATGCTTCATAATGCTTATCAAGAGCACGGAAATGTGCGTAGTGCTGCTAAGGCATTAGGGATAGGTGCAGCGACTTTTGTAAGAAAAAGACAGAAGTACGAAGAAAACAGGTAGTTGTTCCAAAAGTGAAACGCAGATTTTAAACGTTTCATTTATGGAACGCTAGTTAAAAGATTAACAATGCCTGATTGTTGGGGTTTTATAGCGAAATAGAAAAGAAACGTTCCATTATTGGAACGTTTTTTTTATTTGTCTAAATAAAGCGTAATCAACAAGCGTTGAAAACGCGGTATTGTTACAAAAATGAATGTTGGCACGATAGTTGCGATACATAAGATTGAGAAAAAAATAACAATATAATTCTAAGGAAAGAGGGCATATAAAATGGCATTAATGACAAGAGACGAGTACATAGAAAGTTTAAGAAAATTAAATATCAAGGTTTATTTATTTGGAGAGTTAGTTGAAAATCCAGTGGACCATCCAGTTATTAGACCTTCATTAAATTCGTTGGCTATGACTTACGAGTTGGCTCAACAAGATGAATACAAAGAATTGATGACCGCAACATCAAATCTGACTGGAGAAGTTGTTAATAGATTTTGTCACTTACATCAAAGCACAGATGATTTAATCAAGAAAGTAAAGATGCAAAGACTGTTAGGACAAAAAACTGCAGGATGTTTCCAAAGATGTGTTGGCATGGATGCTTTTAATGCGGTATTCAGTACAACTTTTGAGATTGATAAAAAATATCAAACGACTTATCATGAGAACTTTGTCAAGTATATGAAGTTTGTTCAAAATAACGATTTAACTGTAGATGGAGCTATGACAGATCCTAAAGGTGATAGAAGTCTTTCACCGAGTAAACAAGAAGATCCGGATATGTTTTTACATGTTGTGGAGAGAAGAGCTGACGGCGTTATCGTAAGAGGTGCAAAAGCGCATCAGACTGGATCAATTAATTCGCATGAACATCTTATTATGCCGACCATAGCTATGGGACCTGATGATAAGGATTATGCAATTTCATTTGCGATTGAAACAGATGCAGAAGGCATCTATATGATCTACGGTCGTCAATCATGTGATCTTAGAAAAATGGAGGAAAATGCTGAAATTGATTTAGGAAACAGTGAGTTTGGTGGACACGAAGCATTAGTTGTATTTGATGATGTATTTATTCCTAATGACAGATTATTCCTTAATGGGGAAACTGAATTTGCAGGGATGCTAGTAGAGCGTTTTGCAGGGTATCATAGACAGTCATACGGCGGATGTAAGGTTGGTGTTGGCGATGTGCTAATCGGTGCAGCGGCAGTAGCAGCAGAGTATAACGGAGCAGAAAAAGCCTCACATATCAAAGATAAATTAATTGAGATGACTCATTTGAATGAAACACTTTATTCATGTGGTATCGCATGTTCGGCAGAAGGAAAACAGACTTTGGCGGGTAATTATCAGATTGATTTACTTCTAGCAAATATTTGTAAACAAAATGTCACACGTTTCCCATATGAAATAGCGAGACTAGCAGAAGATATCGCAGGCGGACTATTTGTAACATTACCATCAGAAAAAGATTTTAATCACCCTGTTATCGGACCGGTGTGTGAGAAGTATTTCAAAGGTAATGCTAAGACAACAACTGAAAATAGAAGAAGAATCTTAAGACTTGTAGAAAACTTGACGTTAGGGACTGCAGCAGTAGGTTATAGAACCGAGTCTATGCATGGAGCAGGTTCTCCTCAAGCACAAAGAATAATGATTGCTAGACAAAGTAACCTTGCTCATAAAAAGGAGCTTGCTAAGAATATTGCTAAGATAAAGGAATAAGAAATGCATTCAAATGTCGAAATGAAAATAGAAAAAATAATGAATGAAAATATAAGACCACAGTTAAAGGAGCATTTTGGAGATGTACGCTTCATAAACTATAAGAACGGTATTGTAAGGATAAGTTTTGAAGGAGCATGTAAGGGCTGTCCATCAGCAAATACAACTCTTGAAAATGTAGTCAAGAAGACTTTAGCAAGTGAAATTGCTGATGTCTGTGATGTTATCGCAGTTAATGAAGTAAGCGATGAGTTAATGAATATGGCAAAACAAATCCTTGGCAAATCGAAACGAAGCATTTAAGGATGATAGAAAACAAGAGAGGACCTTTTATGTGGAAAAAATTATATGATTCAAAAGTGATGACTGCAAAAGAAGTTATTAAAGCTATAAAATCTGGTGACAGAGTTGTAATAGGCCATGCATGCAGTGAACCGACTTCTATTGTAAATGCAATGGTCGAGAATAAAGACTTGTATAAGAATGTTGAAATAGTTCATATGCTGGCAATGGGGAAAAGCGAATATGTCAATCCGGAGATGGTAAGTAATTTTAAACATAATGCTTTATTTGTGGGAGGATCGACACGCAAAGCTGTTAATGAAAATAGAGCAGACTTTACACCATGCTTTTTCTATGAGATACCAAGATTATTCAGAGATGGGAGTATGCCTGTCGATGTAGCGATGATTCAAGTGAGTAGACCGGATGAACATGGATATTGTAGTTTAGGATTATCGAATGACTATACAAAATCAGCAGCAGAGTCTGCAAACATAGTCTTAGCAGAAGTTAATGAATATATGCCGAGAATAATGGGAGATAACTTCATTCATATCTCGGATATTACCCATATAGTAGAAACTTCAAGAGAAATGCTTGAACTGAATCCGCCACGAATTGGCGAGGTGGAGAAGTTGATTGGAAAAAACTGTGCATCACTTATTGAGGACGGTTCAACTCTTCAACTTGGTATTGGCGCAATACCAGATGCAGTACTGCTATTTCTAAAAGATAAAAAGGATCTTGGTATCCATTCGGAGATGTTTTCTGATGGTGTAGTGGAATTAGTTGAAGCGGGAGTTATTACAAACAAGAAAAAGTCGATACACAATGGAAAAATGGTTGCGACGTTCTTAATGGGAACAAAAAGACTTTATGATTTTGTCAACAATAATCCAGCCGTTGAAATGTATCCTGTAGATTATGTCAACGATCCAGTTGTCATAGCAAAAAACTTTAAAATGATTTCTATAAACTCCTGTCTACAGGTAGATCTGATGGGACAGGTATCATCAGAAAGTA
>JABXKX010000086.1 GCA_013619035.1 Peptostreptococcaceae bacterium | reverse complement strand
GATGAATACTTAGAGGATGAAAGTGTTGAGGAATTAGCAGATATGGTAGAAGTTATTATTGCTATTCTCAATCATAAACAAGTGTCGTTAGAAACATTTGAATCTCTTAGAAAGAAGAAACAAGAAGATAGAGGTGCTTTTGACAAAAAGATATTTTTAAGAAGTGTAGAAGAATAGATAATTAGAACCAATAAGAGTTAGTAGACATAAGAATCTACTAACTGTTTGCTGTTTTAGAATTTCGATTAGAAGTAACTAATAAGTCTGGTGATGTTATGGCGAATCAGACGATACAGTTCTTTAATTCTATATTTGAAGTGTTTAAGTCGATTTTATATAAGACAGCCAATGCATTATTACATGATGAAGAAGCAGTTGCTTTCATGATGAGATATTGGCGTTAGCGGTTAAATACAAAGAAAAGAAACATGACAATCAACTATGTTATAAGAATTTAATAACCGCGGTACAACAGATGGATGATTAACACCTTAAGGGGTGTTTTTTCTTTACCAAAATAGTTGTTAATTGATATTTCTAATAGAGAGATGTTATACCATTCAATCTTTCAATTTTTCTTTGGCTGCACGTCCTGTTAGAATGAGTTTGGATAAAGGGAGGGATTATGAATAAAAAGAAATTATGGATGATAATAGGCGGCCTAATCATTGGTGTGATGTCAGGACTTTTGGTGAAGTTTGGTAATCCAGGTAATATGGGTGTTTGTATTGCTTGTTTTCTAAGAGATATCTCAGGGAGTTTAGGACTACATAGTACATCAAAGTTAGCCTATATCAGACCAGAAGTTATCGGTATTGTTTTAGGTGGATTTATTGCAGCAATACTATCAAAAGAATTTAGTGTAAAGGGTGGTTCATCGCCGTTTATTAGATTCCTTTTAGGTATGGCGGTGATGATTGGCGCACTCGCATTTTTGGGCTGTCCACTTCGAATGGTACTTAGATTAGGTGGTGGTGACTTAAATGCCATTATCGGAATCATAGGATTTGCTTTTGGTATTTTAGTGGGTATTTATTTCTTAAATAAAGGCTTCAGTTTGAAACGAAACTACAAACAACCCAAAGCCGGTGGTTACATGTTACCAGCCATTATGGTTGCTTTACTGGTATTGGTCATCATGAAACCAGCATTTTTAATTTTCGGTGTTGAGGGGAAATTACCGCCACATGCACCAATATTACTTTCTTTAGGAGCTGGACTAATTACAGGTGTAATAGCCCAAAGAACGCGTCTTTGTATGGTTGGTGGTATTAGAGATTCTGTGATGTTCAAAGATAGTTATTTATTGTTGGGTTTTGTAAGTATCTTTGTAGGTGCACTTATTACCAATCTAATTTTTGGTAACTTTAATCTTGGATTTGAAGGTCAACCAGCAGCTCATAGTGTTTGGTATGTAAACTTCTTAGGTATGGTAGTTGCAGGATGGGGCTCTGTCTTATTAGGTGGTTGTCCTCTTAGACAATTGGTATTATCAAGTGAAGGAAATGTAGACTCATCAGTGACAATTATGGGATTGATGATGGGTGCTGGTATAGCGCATAATTTAAAATTAGTAGGAGCTGCAAATAATACAATGCCTGCATTAGTGATTTTGATAGGTTTCTTATTATTCGTTAGTTTGGTTAATAGAGATTAGGAGGCAGTCATGACAATTGATACATCAGGACTTTCATGTCCAGAACCTGTTTTAAAAACAAAACAAGCTATTAAAAATCAACCAGCTTCTTTAGAAGTTATTGTTGATAATAATACAGCGCTTCAAAATGTAAAACGATTCTTAGAAAATAATAAGTACACAGTTAACATTGAAGACTATTTAATTAAGGCTAAGAAATAGTGAGTTACTTGGTTATATTTCATACATTTTCAGGCGTAATGGCTTTGGAACGTTATATGAAAAAAAATAATATTGATTGTGAAACAATGCCTGCACCAAGAGAGCTTAGTGTGGATTGTGGTGTAGCACTTCGATTTGAATCAGAGAATTATGATAATATTATATCGGAAGTTTCAACCGAAAATATCCACAGAATTTATGAAGTGAATGATACATATCATTTGGTATTTGAAAATGACTAAAGGGAAATCTAAGATTTCCCTTTTAAAGTTTTTTGAAACGTAGTCATACGTATCTTAACCCTTCATAAGGTATCGTATTAAACATTTTTTTCTAGGAGAAAAACCTATCTTCATCCATTCATCATGATGACCGCATTTATTCTTTTAAATGCATAAATCAAATCCGATTATGTTTGATCCACAGCTTTTCGCAGTATTAGCAGTAACATTTGTCATTAACTCTAGTATAACCATACCATCTTCTTTTTGCTTTTTATTTGCGATTATATTAAGAAATTCTAAAACGTTATAATCATTAATTTTTGTCTTTAATTCATACCTCAAACTACCTCAGCGAGCAATATACCCAGTTTTATTTGAAATCCCTACTTTTTTAGTGGGAATTTATTAAAAGTGTAACATAAGTTCTTGTTTGTCTCAAAAAAGTATGCTATGCTTATACCGTATTTTGGAGAAAGGATGAACAATGAAGCAGAAACTAATGAAGAATGGTTTGATCTTAAGTATTGCTATTATCATATCAATAATTTTGACTGTAGCTGTCGCTGGATTCGGTTGGTCGTTTAAAACATTTTCAGACATGTTGACCTATGCTGGTATTGTGGTAATGGGATACGGTGCTTATACTGCTTCGAATATGTCGAACTTATTTTCAAGTATGAAACGTAATATGAATGAGCGATATTCTCCAGAAGAGAAGAAAGAAAAAGAAGATACAGCAAAAGCTAAATTGGTCGATGGATGGCTGATGTTAGCCAATGGTGCGATTATTCTGATTCTGTCAATTCTTGTGGTAAGAATTTAACACAGCATTATGATATTAAGAAAAAAATGATGTATCATTTATTATGTCAAAAGAAATTTATGAACAAGTTGGAGATCTGATTGTTGAATTATCTGGTGGTTGAACTTAGTGAAACCGTGGTATAACATGAATTAGAACGCGAATTGTGTTCAAGTAGTTGAAATTAAGTGATATAATTTATCACTTAAAAAAAGTGTACATACTATACTAAAACAGTCATATAATGTTTAGTTATTTGATTTTTAGGATATAATAACAATAAGAAGAGGAGGGTTTGCATGAAAGTACAAACTAATCAAGAAACTGTTGATGCGATCAAAGGTATCGTTGAGCAGCAAGCAGACCAACCTGGTAATGTAAGAATTTACATTGCAGGTATGGGTTGAAGTGGTCCTAGCTTTGGTTTAACTCTGGATGAGTTAAGTGAAAATGATTTGAAAGACGACACAAATGACGTAACTTTCATTATGGCGAAGGACATTTATGAGCAAATCGGTGACATCATGGTAGAATTATCAGGTGGAGGATATATGGTTCGCCCTATCCAACAATCAGAATCAGAATGTGGTTCATGCTCAGGCAGCTGCGGTTAAACTAAAGTACTCATTGAGTACTTTTTTTTTGTATCCTTTACAACATCTAAAATGTTGTAAAGGATTTTTATTTTTAATTATTTTTCGTTGATCATATGATTCATAAAATCGTTTGCTGTATCTGAAAGAGGCAATATTTTACTGATAGCAAATGATATATGTCGACTGGGCATTGGTGGTGTTAATTCAATGGTATAAATACCGGTTTGCTCATTGATGGTATCTGACATAGCAAAACCAATCCCCAGGTCGGCTTTAACCATTTCAATGATTAAATCCACACTGACCATTTCAAACTCAGGCTCAAGTACATAATCATATGACTTAAAGAAATCATCCATAAACTTTCTAGTATTGGTGTTTTTCCTGAGTGTAATCATAGGATACTTTTCTAATTGATCCAGTGTTAATTGATTGCCTGTGTTTTGATAGATTTCCTCACCGACAATACAGACTTCTTGATAGTCCTTTAGTTTAATCAGCTGAATATTATCAAACTGTTTATTTTCAGAAACTGCAACGATACCAAAGTCCATGAGACCTTCTTGAATCATCTTTAATGTTTGTCTAGAAGGTTGGTTGATGATATTGATTTTGATTTCAGGATATTTTTTGTGAAACTTCTTAAAATAGGGCAATAAGAAGTATTTACAGATTGTATCACTAGCCCCTATGGTAATTTCACCTAAATTAAAATGCTCTAATTTTCTTTCGGCAGCTTTTAGGTGATTAAAAGCCTGTTCTACGTGTAAATATAAAATATGTCCTTCATCTGTAAGTTCAATCTTTTTTTTATGTCTTTTAAACAGTTTTACATTTAACTTTCCTTCAAGCGATTTAATAGATTGACTGACTGAAGATTGGGTCACAAACAGCTGTTCGGCAGCTTTTGTAAAACTTAGATTTAATGCAGTAAAATAGAAGATTTTATAAAGTTCAAAGTTAATATCCATGCATTAGCCCTCCTAATGGGTTGTATTACTATTATTAATTATAATTATACATAGAGCTGTGTTAAAATCAAGATGAAAATGGTAACCAAGACTGTTGGAGGTTAATGATGGTTAGAAGAATATTTGTAGAGAAAAAAGATAATTTTACTGTAGAAAGTGATCATTTAATAAAAGATTTAAATGGACATTTGAATTTGAACCTTAAAGAGGTTAGAGTCATTAACTGCTACGAAATGGAAAACATGGACGATGATACATTCGCACTCGCAAAAGAAAATGTATTTTCTGAACCTAATGTAGATACTGTATATGAAGATACAAATTTTTTAGAAAATGATTTTGTCATTAGAATGGCATTATTACCAGGGCAATATGATCAAAGAGCAGATTCTGCCGAACAATGTATTCAGTTAATTACTGGTAAAGAGAGACCTTTGGTAAATTCATCCAAAATTATTGCGATAAATGGTACCTTAACCGAAGAAGAAAAAGTAAAGGTAAAGAAATATTTAATTAATCCAGTTGAATCACATGAAATCGGGTTTGAAACAAAAGTTACATTGAAGATGGTAACAGAAGAACCTGAATTGGTTGCTCATTATGAAGGTTTCATCAATTATTCAATCACTGAGTTAGAATCATTTAAAGGATCTGAAGGATTTGCAATGAGTCTTTTAGACTTAGAACATATTAGAAAATATTTTGTACAAGAGGATAGAAATCCTACTATTACAGAGTTAAAAGCAATAGATACATATTGGTCAGATCACTGTAGACATACTACATTTGAAACTGAGATTGTAGATGTGAAGATAGAATCCAATGAATTTTCAAAGGCAATTGAAGATGCTTTAGAATTATACTATTCAGATAGAAAAACACTTGATAGAGAACATAAGATTGTAAGTTTAATGGATTTAGGTACTATTGCAGCTAAGAAGAGAAGACAAGAAGGACTACTGTCTGATTTAGATATTTCAGAAGAAATCAATGCTTGTTCAATAGAAGTAAAAGTAGATGTAGATGGTATAGAAGAAGATTATTTGATTATGTTTAAAAATGAAACACATAATCATCCAACTGAAATAGAACCATTTGGTGGTGCAGCAACATGTTTAGGAGGTGCGATAAGAGATCCGCTTTCTGGTAGAGCGTATGTGTATCAAGCCATGAGAATTACCGGTGCTGCAGATCCTAGAGTTGATATTGATCAGACGCTTCCAGGTAAGCTACCGCAAAGAAGTATTTCAACTGGCGCAACAAAAGGTTACAGTTCTTATGGTAATCAAATTGGTGTATCAACAGGTTTTGTAAAAGAGTACTACAATGATGGATTCTTAGCAAAACGTATGGAAGTTGGTGCTGTAATAGCAGCGACACCTAAAAACGAAGTGATTAGAGAAACACCAGATCCTGGTGATATCGTTTTACTAGTGGGTGGCTTAACAGGACGTGATGGTTGTGGTGGTGCGACCGGTTCTTCAAAAGAACATACGGAAGATTCTATATTAGATTGTGGTTCTGAAGTTCAGAAGGGTAATGCACCTGTAGAAAGAAAATTACAACGTTTGTTTAGAAATACAGAATTATCTCAAATGATTAGAAGATGTAATGACTTTGGTGCTGGAGGCGTTTCAGTAGCAATTGGAGAAATAGCAGATTCAATCGATATCAAGTTAGATATGGTTTCAAAGAAATATGAGGGTCTAGATGGTACTGAACTAGCAATTTCAGAGTCTCAAGAGAGAATGGCTGTTGTGGTTAGAAAAGAAGACGTTGATAGATTCATTGCTATATCAGAAACCGAAAATTTAGAAGCGGTTGAAGTCGCACATGTTACAGATTCTGGACGATTAAGAATGTTCTTTAAAGGGCAGGAAGTGTTTAATGTAAAAAGAAGTTTCTTAGATACAAATGGTGTTAGAGGACAAATGAAAGTTAACATTAAACCACCTACTTCAGAAAACAACTTCTTTAATAAGTCTTTTGAAGGATCATTTGAATCTTTAGTAGGAGAGACAATTTCAAGTTTAAATGTATGTTCTCAAAAAGGTATGATAGAACATTTTGATAGCACCGTTGGTGCAAATTCAGTTTTAATGCCATTTGGTGGTAAAAGATATCAAACACCAACGGAAGGTATGGTTGCTAAAGTACCTGTTAAAGGCATTGAAACAACGTCAGTGACAATGATGACTCATGGGTATCATCCTGAGCTTGCAATATGGTCACCATTCCATGGTGGATTATATGCTGTCGTGGATTCTATAGCAAAAATTGTTGCTATGGGTGGCGATTATAGAACCGCTAGATTAACATTCCAAGAGTACTTTGAAAAATTAGGACAAGATGAAACCAAATGGGGTAAGCCTATGTCAGCTTTATTAGGTGCTCATATTGCTCAGGATGCTTTTAAAACAGCAGCAATCGGTGGTAAAGATTCAATGTCAGGTACTTTTAAAGATATCACTGTACCGCCAACATTGATTTCATTCGCTGTTAGCCCTGCTAAGGTAAATGATGTGATTACACCAGAGTTTAAATCTGATGACTCAACACTTATTGTGTTTGATGCTGTTAGAAAAGCAGATGAAACACCTGACTTTGATCAACTTACTAAGAACTATGATAAAATTCATGAACTAATTCAAAGTGGTGATATCGTATCAGC
>JABXKX010000604.1 GCA_013619035.1 Peptostreptococcaceae bacterium | reverse complement strand
CTTCTATAGTAATATTATCCTCCTTTAAAAAACCTGTATTGAAAATCAAATTGGTCACAAAAAAACGAATCAACCCATGAATGAGTGCTTTATTCTGATTCATATTAATATCTTGTTCATAAACCTTTTCCGTTCTTTTTGAGAGTATGGCAAAATTTAATATAATCGCACTAATCATAACGATGAGAGCAGTTATAGTTGAGAATGAAAATGTAGTTAACAAACTTTTCTTTTGCATAAACATATGAAATCGTGGACAGAAAAAAAGAAGTGGACAAAGTCCACTTCTAACCGCCACCAAACAGATGAATGACTTTTACATCATCACCATCATTAACAACTTTATTTTTATATTCTTCTGGTCTAACATGATTTCCATTAACCCGTACAATAATCATATGATCCATATATTTTTTTTTCTTTAAAATATCAGATATTGTCATATTCTCATCGTAAGGAAACGGATTATTATTCACTTGAATCATAACGTCTCTTTTCTACAAATGTTTATTAATCACTTCAACTAGTTCTGGTAAATCCATACCTATATCTGATAATTTTTCTACCGTTGGCACACCGTTTGGTGTCCATCCACGACGTTTATAAACAGCATCCGTTAATTTCTCATATTGAGCTTCACGGTGTTTTCTTGTTGCTGCTATCTTATCTTCTAAAGACATTTCAGTTGGATCTAAACCAATGATATCCTTTAATTGACCATCATATCTTTCTTCTCTTGATAAATATTCTTCTTTAGTAACAGGTCCCATTGAACGATATGGCGTTTTATCATGTACTCTTAAACCTTTACCCATTCTAATGTTAAAGATTCTTTGGAAGTTGTACACACGCTCTGATTGTCTAATCAGTTCATCTCTATCTATAGACAACCCTGTAACACCATTAAATATATTCACATAGTTTTGAACATGTTCTGGCATTTTTGCCGGTTCATCTGCTGTTGCATTACTCTCAGGTGTTGTATCATTCCAAGGTAATTTACAGAAACCACATAAGCCAAACCAAGTTCTAAACATTGGGAAGTAATGAAGTGCTTCTGCTTTATCTTCAAACGAAGGAATTTGATTATTAACCATATCCATAAAGATCAACCAAGCTTCATCATGTTGTGGTCCTTTATTGGTCAGACCATAACCACCTTGTTGAGCTAAAGACTCTTTAGACATGTATTCTGAATACTCAAGACCCTTTTGTTCCATACCAATATCATTTAAGAAATCTCTGTCAGCACCAAATTCTTCAACAAAAACATCTTTCATTTTTCTTATACCACGTCCAGCAATCTTACCAAAACCTTCACCTTTAGACATTTGATGAATCAATTCATAAGCTGCCCATTTGTTACCAAATGTAAGCTCTAATCCACCGGTTTGTTCTTTGGTAATGATACCTCTTTCATAACATTCCATCAGAAAAGCAGTCAAGGTACCAAATGAAATTGTATCGATACCATAAGTATCACAATAGAAATTCAGTTCTAAGATTGCATGTGCATCAAACACACCAATATTTGAACCACAACCTGCTGCTGTTTCATATTCTGGACCATCTACACATACTTTATCACCTTTATAAGGACCTGATTCTAACTTAAATCCTTCAGCTGCTTTAGCACAAGATAATGAGCAACCATACCAACAACCATCTGGTGAGTTTTGTGATAAATAATTTTTTATAAATGTATGTGAATCAATCTTCACAGTATCTTTATGAGAACCATATTGATAATTATGAGTTGGCAATAGATCATAAGCATCCATAACTTCAACAATATTTGCTGTTCCAACTTGTCTCATACGACACTGGACATCATCTAATTTATCAATTTGTTTGTGAATTGTGATACCCGCTTTGTTGATTGGAGCAATATCATCAACATTGTTCATATTACCGTGAGTTCCAGCATATCTAATAACAATACCTTTGACCTTTTTATCTCTAAAAACAGTACCAATACCACCACGACCTGCTTGTTTTAGTCTTGTTACTTTTTTTCTTGTATCGTAGTACGTAAAATTAAGAAGTCCAATCAATGTATTTTCTGCTGCAGTACCTGCTGTAACAACTGATACATTTCTCATATCATCTTCATCTTTTGCATACATTTCAGTTAATTGTTCACCTAAAACATGTCCATCAACAGCTTCTAATGGTGCTTCTTCGATTTTTACAGTACCATCATTACCATCTATAACAATAATAACATCATTTTTTGCTTTTCCTTGAATCTCAAGAGCATCCCAGCCAGAAAACTTAAGAAATGGTCCAACATAACCACCAACATTACTGTCAATAATCATATCTGTTAATGGCGAAATAGAAACAACCAGTGACTTCCCAGTACCTGGATATTGAGTAATACCTGCAACAGGACCTGGTGCAATAATAATCTCATTTTCAGGATCTTGCCATCTTGTTTCAGGCTTTACAGCATGCCATAATTTATACAATCCAAAGCCTTTTCCACCGACAAATTTATCTTTCATAAATTGTGTTACGGGTTGTGACTCTATGTGATTTTCTGATAAGTTGATATATAACGTACGATTGGCATAACCTTTTTCTATGGATTGTAGATCATACTTAAATTCTGTTAGAAGTTTATGTTCACTTCTTAATTTTTCGATTTGCATTTTGCCCTCCTATAATACTAATGCACCTTGCTCACAGACGTTTACACATTGACCACATGAAATGCATTTAAAAGGTACTAAATAATCATCATGTTGTCTCATGGCACCCGTTGGACAAAATCCTACACAAATTAAACAACCAACACATCGTTTTGCATCTAATCTAACAATACCTGAAGCATCTCTTTTAAGCGCTTCTGCTGGACAGACATCTATACAACGTCCACATTGGTTACAGACATTAATAACTCTACCACCGTTTTTAGGGTTTATCTGAATACATGATTTCTCTCTATCATTCTCTTTCTTAAACAATGTAGAGCATTTTTCTTCACAAGCACCACAACTTATGCATTTTTCAATTGCAACTTTAAGTACTTTCAATTGTTCCCTCCTATTAAATATCAACTTACTGAGTCAATTCCTTATAATCTTATTATAGACTATTACATAATTTTTTCAACATTCCGAATTATAGTGAATGTAAAACAAATTACCAAAATTACAGTTATACTATAACATGCATCGCTTTTTTATACAACAGATGGTTCAAATACCAATTCACCTTTTTCAAATCTATAAAGGTTTAATGCACTGATATCAATTGATGTCTCTTCACCCATAATCATTTCTGCCATTAAAATACCTGTTGCAGGTCCAAACATAAATCCATGTCCGGAGAATCCAACCGCTAAATACAAACCTTCGACTTCATAAACCGGTCCAAGGATAGGTTGTCTATCAGGGGTTAAATTATATAGACCAGCCCATTGTCTTATAACCATTGCTTTCTTTAAAGGAGGTAATAATTTAGTAATTGTCTTTGCCATTTTATCTAGAAAATGCCATCCTGAATTAATATTACCGTCTCTAGGTTCGTCAGCATCTCCACGTCCCATCACAATACCGCCGTGGGGTACTTGTTGACAATAATAATTACCTGTAAAAGACATGACCATCGTTGATAAAATTGGATCCACAGGCTCAGTCACTAAAATTTGATGTCTTTCAGAATAAACTGGAATATCAACACCAGCCATTTTTGCAACATGCTGAGAATCTCCGCCAGCAGCATTAACAACTTTATGTGTTTCAATTATGCCTTTATCTGTTACTACACTTTGTATCTTTCCATCTTCAACAACAATATCAGTTACTTCAGTATATTTCATGAACTCAACACCTAAACGCTCTGCAGCAGTAGAAAATGCTAATGTTGTATGGAATGGATTTAAATGACCATCTTTATCATAGAAAGCTGCACTTACATAATCTTCCGTATTTAAAATTGGTACAATCTCCTTTGCTTCCTCTAAAGTTAATTCTTTAGAATGAATACCAAGAGAATTTTGTAGCTCAATATTCTTTCTAAATTGTTCTTTTTCTTTTTCAGAAGAAGCCAATAATAGGTAGCCACCTTGTTCAAATTCAATATCGCCATCATACTCCAAAACTTCATTGGCTGTTTCAAAAAAATCACATGACATTTTAGCAATCTTGCAGTTCATCTCAGTACCCCATTGTTGACGGATACCCGCACCACATGCACCGGTTGCGCCACTTGCGATAAATTTTTTCTCTACAACTACAATGTTCTTCATGCCTTTTTTAGCAAGATTATAAGCAATGGCAGCACCTGAAATACCACCCCCGATTATTACGATATCAGCTTTCTTATTCATCGTCTTCCTCCTCTTGATCTGCTATGGCACCCAAACTAATTGCGTTCACCGGTGGACGATTTCTACCTGGGGTTAATTCTTCAATAGGTACACCTGTCATAATTGATAGTTCTCTTAAGATAATAGGCATACAAGTTCTACCTTGACACGGCCCCATACCAGTTCTTAAAACACGTTTTAATTCATCAAAAGTTGTATAACCCTTTTTTATGGCTTCTCTGATTTCTTCTATCGTTACATCAGAACACCTACACACTATTGTTTTATCTTCCATCTTGCACCACCTTTATATTTCTAAATGTCATAAGATGTTTCTTATCGACTGCCACTGTCACAAGTGGTGTTCTATCCATTACCTTTGAGTTCATTACTTTTAAAACATCACAGTCACAAATCTCATCACCATTTCTATCAAGACCAATTACAACAGAACCTTCTATTGGTAGTGGTAAAAACTCATATGGAATTTTAAAACTTACCTGTGTCTCTGAATAAGTATAATCCACAACCATAATTGCCAAACCAGGACAATTAAATACACATAATGAACAACCATTACACTTCTGATGATTTAAGTTTGGTAAATCATTTAAATCTACAAAGGGAACTATCGCACCTCGTTTACACGATGTTGCACATGGATTGCATGGAATGCGTTGAAAACACTCGATGACAGCCACAGGTCCTTTTTCTAATCTTTCCATAGAAGGAAAACTACTTGCTATTTGTTCTTCAGATGCTATACCTGTTTTTTCTAACATACGCCCTCCTATATAGTCGCTTTATCTAAACCGGATCTTATATGATCCCCTGCATGTCCAGCTCGAAGTGATGCGAGTTGTTCATGATAATCTTTATAAAGTAAATCATAGTTTTCATGAATTTTATCAATACTCTTTGCTACGGCTAATCCAGCAATATGACCTTCTACCATCGCACTACTGGCTTCTTCTATACCACCAACATCACCAGCAATGTATATATGATCTTGAGAGGTTTTTAAATTGATGGTTCTAAGAGGTACATATCCCCCAAACTCTCTTATATATGCCATGTCACACCCCGATTGGAATAACAGTTCTGATAAGGGTGATAAACCGATTGATACACACATCACATCAACATCTAACTCTTGTTCAGAACCAGGAATTTCTTGCCACTTCTCATCGAGTTCAACAATGGTTGCTTTTTCTAACGATTCTGCTCCATCAGCTCTTTTTACAGTATGTCTTGTTAAAATTGGTACACCCATACGTCTGATTTTTGAGGCATGTACCAAATACCCTCCAATCGTTGGAGACGCATCTAAAATCGCTTTAACATTAACGCCTGCTTGCATCAACTGATAAGATACAATCAATCCAATATTACCTGCTCCAACCATTAAAACATTCTGCCCTGGTCTTACACCATGAATATTCATAAGAGTTTGTACTGCTCCAGCACCGTAGATCCCCGGCATATCGTTATTGGGAAATGCTAATGATTTTTCAGAAGCACCCGTAGCAATAATAATACGTTCTGGTTTTATTTTTTTATAAATACCGTTTTCTTCTATTGAAATAACACCATCTTCATATACAGATAATACAGTTGTATCTTTTAATATTTCCACATTTTCCATTTCATTTAATTTATCAATTAAAATGTCTGTTATATCAATACCTCTAGTGCCAGCATATTGTTTTTCTGAACCGAAAAACATATGAGTCTGTTTGATCAACTGGCCACCTAAGATTGAACTTCTTTCAGCAACAATAACATCGGCACCCGACTCAGCTGCAGATATTGCTGCACACAATCCTGCTGGTCCGCCTCCTACAACAAATACTTCCACATGCTTCATCGAATTTCCCCCTTACCACTTTGAGATAATACAACCATGCCCGCTTTCAACGGTTCTGTACAAATTCTAACATTTGCCATGCCATCAACTTCCATTAAACAAGAAGAACAATTGCCGATTGCACAATAAAACCCTCTTGGTCTATGATTTTCACTGCTGTGACTTAGCACTTTCACACCAGCTGCATGAAGTGCAGCTGCTATGGTTTCGCCTTCGTATCCCATAATGGTTTTACCATTACAAGTAAATTCAACTTCCTTTCCTTTTTTAAAATCCAAAACTGGATGTTTTTGTATTCTCATAGATCTTTCCCCCCATATTTTTTCTTATATATAATGCATATATCATGCCAAGTTAAAATGGGTAAATAAGCAGATATAAAAAAAAGACGCGTCAGTATTCTGACACGTCTAAACGATAATATTTTTCAACGATTCTAGACTAATTTTGTACCCATTCTAATCAAATTGAAATTAGCGACTTTTCTGACTTTTCTAAATCTTGAGTATAATTTAGCGTTTTTTTTGCGCCTGTCAGAAAATTGACGCCGCGTCAATTTTCTGACGCACGTTTGATGCCGTATTTGTCCATCTTAAAATATAGTGTACTTCTAGGTATTTTTAAGAGTTTGGCAGCATCAGCTTTAGACTTTGATTGAGATAAAGCTTCTAATATTGCTTCTTTCTCAGTCTTCTCCAATAAGTCTGTTAGTGAATAAGAGGGGCCTACTTTCATTCTAATAGCCATATTTCTTATAACATCAGGTAAAAATTCATCCGATATTTCGACTAATCCATTGTTATTTGAAAGGATAACCATTCTCTCAATAATGTTTTTAAGCTCTCTAATATTACCTTCCCAGTGGTAATTGCAAAGCATTTCAAGTATATGATCTGGCATTGTTAATTGTTTATTTCCATATACAATTTTCAAATCTTCCAAAAATTTAATAGCCAGTAACTTAATATCCTGAGGTCGTTCTCTTAATGGTGATAAATGTACTGC
>JABXKX010000528.1 GCA_013619035.1 Peptostreptococcaceae bacterium | reverse complement strand
GTTGAAGAATTGAAAAAACGATATGTAATTATACCGCGTTAAGAATAAATATTAACTACCAAATTATTAGACAACCAGCTACAATTATGAAATAAGACAGATGTATTTGATTGGTGTACGGGATACTTAGACGTTCAAATCTCTTCACACATCTACTAGCTTTAATAGCCAACGGTAATAATATAAGAGCAAGCAAAGATTGAATAGGGTATAGACCTACGATCACATAAAATATGGTCAAAATGAAAGCGCCGAAGACAAGAAATTGATATAATAATAAACTAAATCGTGGTCCAATAATCACACTTAAAGTACCGATAGACAATCTCTCATCTCTAGAGAAGTCTCTCATTTCATTGCCAATCATCATTGCAGGTACGAACATAGATACAGGTAATCCAAGTAAAATGGGATCCCAAGAAAAAGTTTGTGTAAATGGATAGAATGCTCCAAATGTCATTAATGGACCCATTAAAACAAATGATAATGGGACACCTAATCCTTTGGTTTTATAGACAAAGGGTTCTCCGGTATAAGCGTAGGATCCAATAATACCAATGATACCTATAATGAACATGTAAATATCAGTTATGTAAATCAAATAAATACCTATCAGACAAGCTATACCAAGGGCAGCTAAGCCAGACAGGAAGACAAAAATATCAAAATACGAACGTTCTTTACCAAGAAATTTAACCTTAGTTTTGGAGTAATCACGGTACTTAAACGATCCTTCAAAATAATCATTAATTAGATTTGCTCCAACCTGTGATAATAGGCCTGCAATCGTAATTATTGCTATGAGAAATACAGCATAAAATGTATTTTTATTAGACATTTCACCTAACCGATATGCTGCAATTATTCCAAAACTTGTGGCTGCTAATGCTAATGTCAATGACATCAGACGAAGTGCAATTATATACTCTTTTATATAGACAAAATACCTTTTCATTCTTATCTCCTATCTTCAAAAAAAACTCTCTTCTCTATTTATCAAACGATTATAACACTATTGTTTTACTTCGTCTATGATAAGATATTTTGCTGTAGAATCCTATTAACGAATAATTTATTTGCACCAATTATTAGGCTTTACTGCTGTTATATGGAATAGTGAAATTGCAACAGGTATGCTTTTAACGACATTGGTTTTCTACATAATTATGCAATATTTGTCACATTGACATGATTTTATCAAGGTGTTAATATACTAAGAATGTAAAACAACTAATGACAAAAAGGAGAAAAACATGAAAAAAATAGTCTTAATAATCTTAGCACTAATGTTAGTAATGTCGGGATGTAGCGCAAATAAAACTGATGAAAAAATGGTACTAAATATAGGTCTTATGCCAGCAGTGGATACTGCTCCAATCTTTTTAGCAAAAGACAGTGGTTACTTTGAAGAAAATAACCTTGAAGTGTATATTGAGATTTACACGAACGCTCAGGATAGACAAAGTGCACTTCAAGCCAATGCTATTGATGGTGCAATGACAGATATCTTGGCTGTAGCAACAAATGTAAATGGTGGTTTTGAATTAAAAGCAACCATGTTAACTGATGGTATGTTTGTATTGGTTAGCAATGAGGGTGCAATAGATAAGGCTGATATTTCAGTCGGTATGATGGAGATCAGTGTATCTAACTTCTTAGTTGATCAGTGGTTAGGTGAAACACACAATATTGAGAAAGTGTATGTTAATGCGATTCCTTCAAGACTTGAAGCTGCTGTATCAGGTCAATTAGATATGGCCTTATTACCAGAACCGATTGCTTCTGTAGGCAAGTTAAAAGGTCTTGAAAAATTGATTTTTGAACCTGTTGATGGATTCAGTCCTGATGTAATGGCATTTACACAAACTGCTATTGATAATAAGTCTGATGCGCTTGAAGCATTTGTAATTGCCTATAATAAAGCGGTTATAGATATTCAAAAAGATGAATCATTAGCAAGAGAAGCTATTGTAAATAATGTACCGAATGTTTCACCGGAGTTAATGGATTTAATGGATTTACCAGAATATCATGAAGCCAGACTGCCTAGTGAAGCGTATATACAACGTGTTATAGACTGGACGAATACAATTCTTCCAGAACCGTTAACTGTTGAACCTAAAGACTTGATTGAACCTAAGTTTGTCGATTAAGTGAGTCTATTATGATAAAAGTGAGTAACCTCAGTATTGATTATGGCAATCAAAACGGCATATTGGATATAAATATTACGATACCTTATGGACAAATATGTGCTGTTATTGGTCATTCAGGTTGCGGCAAGTCCACATTGCTTAATGCACTTGCTGGCCTGATGGTGTTTGATAAGGGACAGATTCAAATTACAAATGCAGAAGATGATAAAGCTAGGTTAGGCCTAATTCAACAAAGTGATGCATTATTTCCTTGGTTAAGTGTTTGGGAGAATGTAGCTATAGGGTTAACCGGTTCAAAAAATGAGATCTTCGAACTATGTATTCATATACTTAAGGAGTTAGGTCTGGAGAATTATGTTCACGTCTATCCCTATCAGCTTAGCGTTGGTCAAAAACAAAGAGTTAATATTGCAAGAACTTTGGTTGTAGATCCAGATGTACTTTTGATGGATGAGCCTACAGCTTCTTTGGATGCCTTTAGCAAGGAATCATTACAGGATTTGCTGTTGAACCTTCACCAAAAGAAAAAAAGGACAACACTTATCGTTACCCATAATATTGAGGAAGCTCTATTCTTATCAGATGTCATTTTGATCATGGATAAGGGACGAATAGTCAAGAGCTATGATAATCCATTGGATCATTCGGGGTCACTAAGAGATGACAAGGTGTTCTATAATCAAGTTAAGGTGTTGAGGGATATGATGAAAACAGGTGAAACAAATGAATAAGTATTTAGTTAAGATATTTCCATTTGTTTTTATACACATCATATGGTATTTACTGAGTTATTATGTAGGTGTTAACCTTATTCCAAGACCTGATATGGTTTGGATGCGTCTATTTATCTTGCTGGCCAACGGTACAATATTCTTGCATGCTGGATTTAGTTTGCTGAGAATTACCGTTGCCATAGGATTTGCTCTTGTAATTGGTGTGCCTCTAGGTGTGATGGCTGGAGCGAATAAAAAAATGGACAAATGGTTTTCACCGATAGTCTATTTATTATATCCAATACCTAAGATTGCCTTCTTGCCCGTGTTTATAGTTTTATTTGGTTTGGGTGACTTATCTAAAATCATGTTGCTATTCACTGTACTGGTCTTTCAACTAGTTTTAGCAGCAAGAGATGGTATGAAACAGATTCCTATCGAATACCACCGAGTCGTGAACGTACTTAAGTTATCTAAAAAAGATAAATTGTTAAAACTTTATCTGCCGAGTGTATTACCAAGCCTATTTAATTCATTGAGAATAGGCATCGGCATTAGTTTGGCAGTACTGTTCTTTTGTGAGAATTATGCAACAACATATGGCATTGGTTACTATATCATGAGCAATTGGATGATGGTTAACTATGTAGGGATGTTTGCAGGCATACTCGCTTTGTCATTATTAGCTGCAGGACTCATAACATGTGTAGATCTTCTAGAAAAAAAGTATTGCAAATGGTTGATATACGAGAAAAAGCATATTGTTTAATACATGGACTCATGAGATAAATTCTCTTTTTTAACTATATCAACAGGCATATTAAATAACTGAAGCAGTATAAATTTAAGCTTAGGGCCAAATGGCCTTAAGCTTTTTTGCATTATATCAGTGAAGTGGTCAAGAATATACTTCAAGTATAGAACTTTAGAATTTATATTAGACTTATGACTCTAAACAAGTGAACTTAATGAACAAAACTCTCAAATTCTGATATTTATTTATCAATCTTTGTATAATGTTGTTGTATGAAAAATAAGAAAGTGTCATGTTATTGGAAGTGATAACAAATGAGGAGGAGTTTTATGAAGAAGAATTTATTAAAATTGGGTTTGATTGTTGTACTTTTAGTTGCAATGGTTGTTGGATGCTCATCAAACAATGCAACTACAGAAGCAAACAACTCAGCTGCAGATGCAAACAACTCAGCTAATGAAGCTGTAGGAAGTGGCACAACTGAAGATGCTAAATACGCAGACGGTGTATATTTTGCTATCGAAGACGTGTTTAGTGAGGAAAATGGATGGAAGCAATCTATTACTATCGAAGTTAAAGATGGTTTAATTACATCTGTTAACTGGGATGGTGTGAGTATCAATGCTGGTATGAACAAAAAAGCATTATCTGAAGCTGGACTTTACAACATGGTTGAATACGGTGGAGCAGTAGCGCCTTGGTTCGAACAAGCACTTGTTGTTGAGGCTTACTTATTAGAATCTCAAGATCCTACAGCGATTCAATATCAAGAAGATAATTACCATACGGATGCTATCACTGGTGTATCTATTGGTGTTTCTCCAATGTTTTATCTTGCTGAAGAAGCTTTAGCAAATGGACCACAGGAACCAGGTCCTTACAAAGATGGCGCATACCATGCAGAAGAAGCTGATTTCGCTGAAGAATCTGGATTCAAAGCAACTCTAGATATTACAGTAATGTTCGGAAACATTGAATCAGTAAACTGGAATGGGATTCACGTTGATGGTGGCGATGATAAGAAAACATTATCAACAAACGGCGCATACGGTATGGTTGCTAACGGTGGTGCAATAGCATCATGGATTGATCAAGCAAAATTAGCTGAAGCATTTTTACTTGAGTCACAAGATCCTACAGCGATCGAATATCAAAGTGACAACTATCATACAGATGCAATTTCAGGTGTTTCAATTGGTGTGTCACCAATGTTCATGTTAGCTGAAGAAGCGTTAAAAGAAGCAAAATAAAAATCATCCATTGAAGGGCTTTGGAGTAATCTAAAGCCTTTTGATGATAATAGAAAGTTGGCAACATGTTAAAGAAAATAGTTGGATTAATAGGCATTATACTCTTATTGGTTGGTTGTAATAGTGTCAATGAAGATGTAAAACCCATTAGTAAATCAACATTTATGTTAGGTACTGTGGTATCAGTTAGTATCTATGGTACTGAAGACGAAGCAATTTTTGAAAAATTGTTTGATCGTATGGAAGTAATCGAAGAAAAAATGTCAAAAACAATATCAACAAGTGAAGTCAGTAGAATTAATTTACTTTCTGAAACGGGTGATATAAGTAATCAAATTAACATAGACAGTGATGTCTTTACAGTAATAGATACAGCTTTGGAATATGGTCACAAATCAAATGGAAAATTTGATGTAACACTAGCACCCATTGTCGAACTTTGGGGTATTGGTACGGAACATGAAAATATACCAAATCATGAAGCTATTGAAAAACTACTATTGACTGTAGGACTTGATAAAATAAAAATAAATGCTGAGAATAATATTTCATTGGCACAAAACACAAAAATAGATTTAGGTGGTATAGCTAAAGGTTATGCAGCCGATGAAGTCGCTGATATGTTAATAGAGTCTGGCATTGAAAAAGCAATTATTAATCTTGGTGGCAATGTAAAAGTCATTGGAGAAAAAAGTAAAGGTGTACCGTTTAGAATTGGTATACAAGACCCATTAAGTCAAAGAAACAACTACTTAGGTATTGTAGAAGTATCAGATAAAACAGTTGTCACTAGTGGTGATTATGAGAAGTACTTTGAGAGAGATGGGAAAAGGTATCATCATATTTTTGATCCCTCTACTGGTTATCCTTATGAAACCAATGTTGCAAGTGTCACTGTTATTAGTGATGAATCAATAGTAGCAGACGCGATGTCAACAATTTTGTACTTGATGGATGTGAAAGAAGGATTAGTATTTGTGAATACTTTGGAAGGCGTCGATTGTATCTATGTGACAAAAGATAAAGAAGTATATCTTTCAAGTGGTTCTATTAGAGAGCAGTTTGAATTAACAAATGAAGATTATATATTAAAGGAGTAAACTAAATGAATGAGCAAAAAAATATTGTCGTTCTAGGTGCTGGATATGGTGGTATACTAACAGCTAAGAAATTAGCTCGTAAGTTAAAAAAGAATGACAGTGTTAAAGTGACTGTTATTGATAAAAATACTTACCATACGATGTTAACGGAGTTACATGAGGTGGCAGCAAATCGTGTGCCTGAAGAAGCGATTCGAATCGATTTAGATAAGGCGTTATATGGTAGAAATATTGATATTGTCTTAGATGAAATCCAAGACATTGATTTCAAGAATAAATCATTAAAAGGTCTGAAAGATACGTATAACTATGACTATTTGGTTATGGGTACGGGTTCAAAACCAACATTCTTTGGATGTAAAGGTGCAGAAGAACATGCATTAACTTTATGGTCATACGAAGATGCACTGAAAATTAAATTTAGAATTTTAGATGCATTCCAAAAAGCGAGTGTGGCTAAGACGCCTGAAGAGAGAAAACATCTGTTAACATTTGTTGTCATAGGATGTGGTTTTACAGGTATAGAAATGATAGGTGAACTGGCTGAATGGAAAGATGAATTATGTCTTGATTTCAACATTCCGATAGAAGAAGTTAATTTACTTGTTGTGGATATGTTACCCAAAGTACTACCGATGTTTGAGGATAAATTAATTCAGAAAACTGAGAAGAGGTTGAATAAATTAGGTGTTGAAGTTTTAACAAATTCAAGTATTATTGAAGTTAAAGCTGATGGTCTTGTCATCAAAGATAAAGATCCAATTAATTGTGCTACTACTATTTGGGCAGCAGGAGTAGAAGGTAGTGATTTAATGGGCAAACTTTCAGATGATAAAATAACAAAATTAGCACGAAATAGAATTCAAACGGATGAGCACTTAAGAAGTGTTGAACATAAAGATGTATTCATTGTAGGTGATAATATATTCTATATTGCTGAAGGTGAAGATAGACCAGTACCTCAAATGGTCGAAAATGCAGAACATTCGGCTCGTTTAGTTGCACACAATGTTGCAGCGACGATTAATGAAAAAGAATTAGACTCTTATAAACCTGAATTTCATGGTGCGATGGTATGTATAGGTGGTCGTTATGGCGTAGCACAAATAGAAACAAAAAATAAGAAATTTGTGTTTGCAGGATTTATTGCTATGTTTATCAAACATTTCGTCAATATGATTTACTTTTTTGATGTATTAGGGTTTAATAAAATGTGGAATTA
>JABXKX010000202.1 GCA_013619035.1 Peptostreptococcaceae bacterium | reverse complement strand
ATAGAATCGTTTTCAGAAATTAATTTTGCAATAGCAATTGAAGGACCACTTGTTATCAGTGCAACAATCGGCAAGAAAAACTTCATTGGAAATGAAAAGAGTCCAATGCCATAATCACCAATTAGAATTGTCAGAGGTATCCTAAAAAACAAGCCGATAAACTTAGCAATTAAGCTCATAATAACAATAATTATAGTGCCTTTTAAAATAGATTTTTTCATAGAACCTCCAATTTTAAATATAGCAGAATTTAATACCCTTTACAATAAAACTAATGAAATTATGTTATAATTGGTAGGAAAGGGGAATTTATGTTATTTTTATTTGTAATTTTAATTATTATAGTATGTTTAGGAATTGTTATATTTTTTAGTAGACAGATTGTCTATCCAAAAGTTTTGACTCATAAAGAAGTACTCGATTATGAATTGGAACGCGAGCGAATTCCTAATACCTTGTTTGATGGTCTTAAAGAAGAAGAGATCAGAATCAATTCCTATCTTGGTTATACTTTGAAAGGTAAATTGTATTTACAAGATGATCCTAATAAATTTATACTAATGTGTCATGGTATCACAAGCAATTATGATGCTATGAAGAAGTACAGTGAACCGTTTATAAATAAAGGCTACTCTATCATGTTTTATGATCATAGAAATCATGGCTACAGTGATCGTAATTATACGACTTTAGGTTACTTTGAAAAGAAGGATGCCAAGTGTTGTGTAGATTACTTGATGAAACGTTTCAATGAACCTATGGTTGGTGTATTAGGTGAATCCATGGGTGCAGCAACGGCCTTACAACTTGTAACAATTGATAGTAGATTAGCTTTTTGCATAGAGGATTGTGGTTATTCAAATGCATTCAACCTCATGTATCATCGAGTACTTGTAGATCACAATAAAATCTTAGCTCAGTTTACCAAACCAGCAGATATTTATTTGAAATTGTTTTATAATTTTTCATTAAAAGATGTCAGCGTTGTCCATTCGATTAACAAGGCAACCTGCCCTATTATGTTTATACATGGTGAAGAGGATTCTTATGTACCATTTTATATGTGTAAGGAATTGTACGATTCTTATGATGGACAAAAAATGATGTATACAGTAAAAGGGGCTTCTCATGCAGTAGCTTACCCTACAGATCCTGAAACGTATTCAAATGAAGTTAATAAATTCTTAGATTTATATGTTAAAGAAAGCAAGGTCTGATTAGACCTTGCTTTTATAATTCAAATTCTTCATGTAAGATTTGTACAGCTCTCTTTGTATGTTCCTTTTTAACTAGGAAAGAAATTGTTGTATTTGAATCCGTTGATTGTAATATTTCAATATCTCTTTTAGTTAAAGCCATTACAGTTCTTTTAATGATACCCGGTACAATATGAATCTTATAGCCTACAACAGTTAATTTTGAACATTCTTCTGAATAAGAAAATGGTAGATTTAAGTCATTCAATATTTTTGTTAAATCATCTTGTCTGCTCTGTGCAATTGTAAATATTTTTCTGTTCTCAAAGAAGTTGATCATATCCATTGCAATGCGGTTATCTTCTAAAGCATTTAGAAGTGCTTCACTATGATCTCCTTGTTCTACTTCAATATTCACTTGTACCACATGATCATGACTTGTAATTGCTGTGATTAATTTCTTGCTTTCTTTAAGCATCTCTTTTAATTGTTGCTCATCAGCAATGACCGTGCCTTCTGCTGCAGAAAAAGTATTTTTGATCACTAGTGGCTTACGGGCCCTTCTTGCGATTGCAACCGCATTATGATCAACTACTTTAGCACCATAAACAGCCATCTGATAGATTTCATCGTACGTCACACTTTCAAGAACATTTGCTTTTTCAACCACTCTTGGATCAGCAGTCATAATACCATCAACATCGGTATAAATTTCTATTAACTCAGCATTTAACGCTTCACCTAATGCAGCTGCTGTTGTATCACTTCCTCCACGACCTAGTGTTGTAATATCACCTTCAGAATCAATACCTTGGAAACCAGCAACCACAACCACTTTCTTTTGATCTAAGAAGTGAAAGATTCTTTGTGGATTAATATTGACAATAGAAGCTGAACCAAAATTTGAAGTCGTTAAAATGCCTGCTTGAAAACCTGTTAATGCAACCGCTTCAATGCCATGTGATTTAAGTGTGTTCGATAATATAACGGAAGAGATTGTTTCGCCACAACTGATTAACATATCCATATCTCTTTTGTTGGGTTCAACACCGACTTGATTAACCATATCGATAAGCGTATCAGTCGCATAAGGTGCACCTTGTCTACCAATTGCCGATACAACTAAAACTACTTGTTTATCTTTTTCAATCATTTTTTTTACGTTTTCTATAATCATTTCTCTTGAAGACTCAGTTCTAACAGAAGTCCCGCCATATTTTTGTACAACTATGCCCATATTATTTACCAGTGGATCCAAATCCACCAACTCCTCTCTCTGTGTCATTTAATGTGTCTTGAACTTCCCATTCAACAATACCATGTTTAGCCAGAACCAATTGTGCGATTCTTTCACCATGCTCTATGGTAAAAGGTTCTGTACCTAAATTTATCATAGGTATTTTAACTTCACCACGGTAATCACTATCTATAGTTCCTACACAATTAATAAGAGATAAGCCATATTTTATAGCTAAACCACTTCTAGGTCTCACTTGTCCTTCAAATCCTAATGGAATCTCAAGAAATAAACCTGTTGGCACCAAAATTCGTTCCATAGGTTTGATAATTAACGGGGTCTCTAAATTGGCTCTTAAATCCATTCCCGCAGAACCAATGGTTTCATAAGCTGGTAACGGATTAGTTGATTTATTAATTACTTTAACGCCTTTTTTCATGTTAGCCTCCTATAATTGAAGTACAAACATCCAAAAGTTTTTGATCTACTCTACCAACTAATGCTATAGAAGGTTTAGATGAGAGAATTTTGAACATTAATGCTTCTATTTCTGATTTTTTTATGTTATTGATTGAAGTTTCCACTTCATCAGGTGTGCGTATTTTTTTATTGAATAGATGACCTTTACCAATTAGATTCATATAACTATCTGTGCCTTCTAAATCCAAGATATAATTACCTTTTAGTTGTTCTTTTACTCTTAAGAACTCCTTTTCTTCTATACCATTTTTTAATAACTTGTCTAATTCAATTTTAATTAACTCACAAACAAGTTTTAAATTTGAGACTTGCATACTAGCGTATATAGAGAAGAGTCCGTTATCCTCATATTGAGTTAAATAGCTGTTGATGGAATAGGTTAAGCCTTTAGATTCTCTGATGTTTTGGAATAATCTCGAACTCACACTTGCACCTAAAATATTATTCAGCGCTGCAAGATTAAAAATCTGATTACTTGAATCTGGTAGGCCTTCATAACCTATCTCCAAATGTACTTGTTCTATATCTCTATAAACAAAAGCTGTATCACTATGAAAATAGTTTTTTACCGTATGATTTTTATGATGTGTTTCAGGCATTGTAAAATGCTGATTTAATAGCTCAATGATTGCCACTTTATCAAAACTTCCTGCAATTGAAATAACAAGGTTGTCGGTTGTATAATAATCATCGAGATGTTTTTGTATAGTTTGTTGATCAACTGATTCAAGAGTTTCTTTGGTGCCAAGAATCGGTTTAGACAAGGTGCCTTCATGATAGATCACTTTTGAGATCAAATCATAACTGACATCATCTGGTGTGTCTTCAGCCATCATGATTTCATCTAGAACAACAGATTTTTCTAATTTGATATCTTCTGCATCCATTAGCGGATCATTAATCATATCTGCAATAATATCAATAGCAATATCCACATGTCTATCTAATACTTTAGCATGAAAACAGGTACACTCTTTTGATGTAAAGGCGTTTAAATCGCCTCCAATTGAGTCAAATGCTTCGGCGATATCTCTAGCAGATCGTTTGGAACTGCCTTTAAAAAACATATGTTCTATAAAGTGAGAAATGCCATTGTTTGCTTCAGTCTCATCAATAGATCCCGTTTTAATCCAAAGGCCTATTGAAGTAGATCTGTAAGCGTCTAGTTTTGAAAGTATCACTCGGATACCATTATTTAAAATGTGCGTCGTATACATACGTTACTTCCTTTATTTTATTTTAGATATTTCATTATAACAGAAAGTCTATAAAAGAAAAAGAAAAAAATACAACCCCGAAGGGTTGTATCTATTTTATCAAAAAGTATATCGTTAGAACAACAATAATAGCAAGATAGAAATGAATTGGTTTTAATTTTTTACCAAGATCATAACGTTTACGTTTTTGCGCTAAACGTTGATTTTTAGCCTTTCTAGACGATTCACTTAATTTCTTAAGTTCGGCATCTCTTTTTGCTTTATTAAAATCTACTATTTTGCTCATAGGTCACCTTACGCTTCCGTACTTTCAGTTTTCTCAGCAGCTTTTTCAGCTTCTTTTAATAATACTTTTCTAGAAAGATTAACTCTTCCTTGTTTGTCAATTTCCGTAACTTTAACCGTTAATTGATCGCCAACTTTGAAATGATCTTCAATGTTTTCAATTCTCTTAAGGTCTAATTGAGAAATATGACACATACCGTCTTTACCTGGAAGTAATTCAATGAAAGCACCGAATTTCATAAGACGTACAATTTTACCCGTATAGATTTCTCCAACTTCGATATCTTTTACAATTGCTTCAACACGTCTCTTAGCATCTTCGCCACCTTTACCATCGTTGGCAGTAATTAATACTAAACCATCATCAGTAATTTCCATTTTGACATCACACTCAGTCGTAATCTTAGTGATAACTTTACCACCCGGTCCTATTACGTCTCTGATTTTATCAGGGTGAATTTGTAAACTAAATACTCTTGGAGCATATGGAGACATTTCATCTCTAGCTTCAGAGATTTCTTTATCCATTTCAGCAAGGATGTGTAATCTACCTATTCTAGCTTGCTCAAGAGCAGTCTCTAAAAGTTCTTTACTTAATCCATCAATCTTTATATCCATTTGAATTGCAGTAATACCATCAACAGTACCAGCTGCTTTAAAGTCCATGTCACCCATGAAGTCTTCTAATCCTTGAATATCACTTAAAATAGCAATTTGATCATCCATTTGAATCATACCCATTGCAATACCAGCTACAGGTGCTTTAATTGGAACACCAGCGTCCATTAATGACATTGAAGAACCACAAATACTTGCTTGAGATGAAGAACCGTTACAAGTAACAACTTCTGATACAACTCTAATAGCGTATGGGAAATCCTCTTCTGATGGTAATACAGGAACTAATGCTCTCTCACCTAATGCACCGTGACCAATTGCTCTTCTGTTTGGTCCTCTCATGAATCCAGTTTCACCAACTGAATAAGGTGGGAAGTTATAATGATGCATATATCTTTTAGATTTCTCATCATCTAATCCATCAATTCTTTGAGCTTCAGATAAAGCACCTAAAGAAGTGATTGATAATGCTTGAGTTAATCCTCTTGAGAATAAAGCAGATCCATGAACTCTAGGTAGAATTGTTGTTTCACAATCAATTCCTCTTATTTCGTCATAAGCTCTACCGTCTGGTCTAACTTTTTCATTGATGATTAATTTTCTAACTGTTTCTTTTTCAATTTTCTTGTAGAAACCAGCAATTGCTTTACCGTCACTTGGATATTCTTCTGCAAACTCAGCCATTAATTCAGCTTTTATAGCATCACAAGCATATGCTCTCTCTTTTTTACCATGTAAACGAACAGCTGCGTTCATTTTGTCGTAAGCAAAAGCATATACTTTATCTTTTAATTCTTCATTAACAGTAAGAGTTGGAACAGCTTGTTTTTCTTTTCCGATTTCAGCTTTAATACCGTCAATAAAAGTAACTAATTCTTTGATTGCAACATGAGCAAACATGATACCATCAAGAATTTGTTTCTCTGTTAAAATATCAGCACCAGCTTCAACCATAACGATTGCTTCTGAAGTACCAGCAACTGTTAAGTTTAAAGATGACTTTGCAGCTTGTTCAACTGTTGGGTTAATAACATATTCGCCATCAACTAATCCTACAACTACACCAGCAACTGTTGATTCAAATGGAATATCAGATACAGCAATCGCAATTGATGCAGCAGTAATTGCAAACGACTCAGGTGCACAGTCTTTTTCAACTGACATAACAGCACAAATTAATTGTACTTCATTAAAGAATCCTTTAGGGAACATAGGACGCATAGGTCTATCGATTAATCTACAGTTTAAGATTGCTTTTTCAGATGGACGGCCTTCTCTTTTAATAAATCCACCTGGTATTTTACCAACTGAATACATTCTTTCTTCATAATCTACACTTAATGGGAAGAAATCAATTCCTTCTCTAGGTGTACTTGATGCAGTAGCTGTTGCTAAAATTACTGTGTCACCAAAACTAACAAAAGCAGAACCACTTGCTAGGTTTGCTACACGACCAAATTCAGCTTTGAATGGTCTTCCACCAAGAGTTGTTTCAAATACTCTTACATTTCTTTTCATAAATCCTCCTTGAGAGCTTTTCTCTCCAATTATACTCGGATTAGAATTTATCCTACTTACTCTAAACAATATTCATCAATGTTTATGATAAACGTTATTTACAATAAGTAGGTCTCACTTATGTGAGATTGTATAAATAAATCCTAATCACTCCTACTAGTATAGCATACTAGTAGGTTATTAAAAATAATATATTTTTAAATAAATACCCTATGTAGGTATTTTTAAAACAGAAAAAGAGCGCAGTGCGCTCTTAGTAATTATCTTCTTAATCCAAGTTTAGCGATTAAGATTCTGTACTCTTCGATATCTTTAGCCTGTAAGAATCTAGATAAGTTCTTTCTTTGACCAACCATCTTTAATAGACCTAGTCTAGAGTGGTGATCTTTTTTGTGAACTTTTAAATGCTCATTTAAGTCATTAATTTTGTAAGTTAATAACGCAATTTGCACTTGTGCAGAACCAGTGTCGCCTTCTTTAGTCTTGTACTCTTCAATAATTTCTAATTTCTTTTCTTTAGTAATCATACTACACCTCCATAATGTATACGCCATAAGCCAGGAACAACGTCGGTGATTCGAGAGTCTTAGCAAATGGTCGTTTAAAGTCTACCATACCTACGTATGTTTGTAAACATTTAAATAAAATTATAGTACGATGTTAATTCTCAAAATACGCTCTTGCAATTCGTACATCATTATCGATTTTAC
>JABXKX010000094.1 GCA_013619035.1 Peptostreptococcaceae bacterium | reverse complement strand
GAATTAATCGATGGAGCTTATAAAGGCATTTTAGATCAATTGGATAAATACAGTGTTTATTTTACTGAAGAAGAATATGAAGAATTTTATTCGAATTTAAATGGTACGCTTATTGGTATTGGTATTTATATAGAAGAAGACAATGGAAGAATCAAAATAATCACACCTATTGAAGGTTCTCCAGCAGAAAAGGCAGGACTGAAATCTGGAGATATCATAACACATGTTGATGAAATCGATGTTACGTCAATCACTTATCAAAAGGGAATTGACATGATTAAAGGTGAAGCTGGAACGACAGTTAAGATTACACTCAATCGGAGTGGGGTGGTATTACACTTTGATATAGTTAGGGAATTAATCAATATCCCAGATGTTTCTTATGAAATGCTTGAAGATAATATTGGCTATATAAAAATTGTTCGATTTGGTAGTCGTGTTTCAGATGAGTTTGAAAAAGCTTTGCTTGATTTAGATAGTAAGCAGATGGAGTCATTAGTCATTGACCTTAGAAATAATCCTGGTGGGTATCTTGATGAAGTAACACAAATTGCAGAATGGTTTTTAGATGAAGGTGAAGATATTGTTTATATTGATTATAATAGAAACTTAGCAAAAAATGTAGAAGCACAATTGCCTTCATTAAACTATCCTTTAACTGTATTAATCAACAATGGCTCAGCAAGTGCTTCTGAAATTCTTGCTGGAGCGATTAAGTATAATGAAAAAGGTACACTAATTGGCGAAACAACTTATGGTAAAGGGACTGTTCAAAGTTTGTATCATCTGACAGGAGATGATGCCTTGAAACTTACAACTGCTGAATACTTTTCAGCTGAAAAAACAAAAGTGAATGGTCTTGGAGTAGAACCAGATATTATTCTAAAAGAAATGAGTACAGAGGCTATAGAATCCATTAAAACTTTTGCACCAATGACGGAAGAATCAATTTCTCATTATGGTATAACAAGTTTAAATGTATATGGTGCACAACAAAGACTTAAGTTTCTAGGTTATGATGTAGACTTAAATGCCAATTATGATCAAAAGACCTCTTTAGCGCTTAATGCATTTCAAGAGAAGTATGACTTAAATGACAAGTACGCATTATATCCAGAAACAGTGAAAATGTTGACTGAAGCAGTCGAAATCTACTTAGATGAAGATCCGCAACTCAACAAAGCTATAGAATTATTAAAAGAAGCAATGTAACTATAAGACGTAGAAGGGTGGCTATATCACACTTCTGCGTCTTTTCTGGTTAACAATATCGTAACAATTCTGTAACCTATGATAGGCGATTTTGGTGTATAATACATATAAAGTTGAATTGGTTCTGAAAAGAAGACACGTTAAGGGTTTGTTGCATAATTTACAGTTATGTTACAAAGCCTTGGAATAATTGTCTATAAAACAGAACTGATGATATAATCTACATTAGGATTGGCTATTCCTGCTAATCCGTCAACAGTCTAAGTTGAAGGGGGACATGTTGTATTGATCAATTTCCCTTCTCCAGACGAACTACATATTTTATAGGAGGAATTTAACATGAAAAGAGTTTTATCTCTTGTTCTTGCACTAGTAATGGTGTTTGGAACTATCATGCCTGCATTCGCTGATGATGCTGCTACTACAGCTGCTGATTCACAAGCTGGTCAAGACTTAAAGTCTTACGGCGTTATTGCTGGTACTGATCTAGGTTTAGAGGAAGCTTCTGTTCTTACAAGAGAACAGATGACTGTAATCTTATCACAATTATACGGAAAGAAAACTGAAGCAGAAGCTTATGCTTTCGCTCCATCTTTTACTGACGTAGAAGAAGGAAAATGGTTCACACCTTACGTTGCTTTCGCTGAGCAACAAGGATGGATGAGTGGAGACGCTGCTGGTGGAACTTTCAGACCAGAAGACGTTATGAAAGCTCAAGAAGTTAACGCTATGTTTGTAAAAGCATTAGGTTACACTGTAGAGTGGGCTGACGTTAACACTAAAGCTGAAGAATTAGAAATTGAAATCACAGCTGCTGATTCAACTTCAGTTTTAAGAGGAGAAGCTTTTGCTGCTTTAAGAACAGTATTAGATACTCCTAAAATGGATGAGACTGATACATTAGGTACTGCTTTAGCATTAACTAATTATGTATCTCCTACTCCAGCTGCTCCTGAAGCTGTAGCTGTAGATTCTGCTAAAGCATTAAATTCAAATGTAATTGAAGTTGCTTTAGACGATGCTGATGATTTAGCTGCTCCTACTGCTGTAACTGTAGATCAATTCTCAGTTGTAGACGAAGATGACGCTGTTTTAGAAGTAGAAAAAGTTGAATTCGCTCCTTGGGATGCTGACAACTACACTGTATTAGTAACAGTTGCTGATGATATGGCTGCTGGTTCTTTATACACAGTTGCTTCAGGTGATCTTACTGTTGATTTCGGTGGTATGTCTGCTGACGAAACTGATCCTGGTATCGATTCAGTTGAATCTGATGATTACAACGAAGTTAAAATTACTTTAACTGAAGCTGTATTATTAGACGATGTTACAGTTACTATTACTGAGAAGTATGGTGACAAAGATGAATTAGCTGTAGTTAACATTGAGTATTCAGCAAGTGACGCAATTTTAGTTACTACTGATGAGCAAACAGATGCTACTTTATACGAAGTAGAAGTTGCTGGTCTTGTTGATTTAGCTGGAAACGCTGCTGATGATGCTACTGATACTTTCACAGGTCAATCAATGGATACTTCAGAGCAAACAGTTGATTCTGCAAATGCTGTTGATTCTGTAACTGTAGATGTTGTATTTGATGTAAATGTAAATGTAGAAGAAGCTACTGATGCTTCTAACTACACAATCACTGAAAAATATGGCGACAAAGATGAAGTTGCTGTTGCAAGTGTTGAAATGAAACTTGACTCAGATGATGAAGTTATCAAGACTACTGTTAGATTAACATTAGCTGCTGATACTACTGATGCTACATTATACGAATTAGAAGTTGCAAACGTTGGAACTTTATATGGTGAAGCTTTAGATTCAGATGATGATTCTACTACTTTCACTGGTAAAGGTGCAGATACTGATGAGCCTTCTGGTTTCTCTGCTACTGCTGATAACAACACAACTGTTGTATTAACAATTACTGATGATTCTGAATTAGCTGACGAGTATGATGTTGCTTTATTCTCAATCATTGAAAAATATGGTGACAAAGATGAATTAGCTGTAATCTCTATCGACGATGTTGATGCAGAAGCTAAGACTATTACTTTAATCACTGATGAGCAAACTGCTGCTACTTTATATGAAGTAACAATTGCAGAAGGTTTAGCTGATAAGTTTGGTAACGTAACTGATGAAGATTTAGACGCTACTTTCACTGGTGAAGGTGTTGCTGATGAAATTACTTCTGTTACTGCTGTAAACACAGCTGACAAAAAAGTTAGAGTTACATTTAACGAGAACCACGGTGACAATGCTCTTTCTGTAGCTAGTTACTCAATTGATGGCGGAATTGGATACCCATCTGCTGTTAAGAAAATTGATGCTGATACAGTAGAACTTACTGTTTCTGAATTAAAAGTTGGAAAAGTATATGAAATCACAGTAAACAATGTTTACAATGCTGATGGCGTTGCTATGGACAAAGATGGTGAAACTGATAAATTCTCAGGTAAATATGGTGATTCTGATTCAGATATCACTTTAGAAGCTGTTGTAGCTACTGATGATAGAACATTAAAGTTATACTTTGATGGTGATGTTGCTGATTTAGAAGGTATCACTTTAGGTGCTGATTTAACTAATACAGTGTTTGACCTTGTATATGAAGGCGATACTGCAAATGTAACTACATTTGAAGGTTATGCTTATGCTCATCCTACAAACGATCAAATTCTTATCGTAACTGCTGATACTGCTGAAATCTTCGAAAATCCAACAGGTGATGAGATTACTTTAGTAGTAAATAAAACTGTTGTAACAAATATTGAAAATGAAGATGATGTAAACGAAGTTGCTTTTGCTGAAAATGCTTCAAATGCTGACGAAATTAACATTGATGGTGTTGTTGCTTTATCAAGCAAGACTGTTAAAGTTTACTTTGATCAAGCTGTAAGAGCAATTGAAATTGATAGAGATTCATCAACTGATGATGCTATGGAAGCAAATGAATTTGCATTCATCGATTTAAATGCTGATGGTGACTTTGATGCAACTGATATTGAATTCACTGATGCTTATAGCATTAATGATTCAGATACAGAGTGGGTATTCGTTCTTGAAACTGGTATGGACGCTGACATGAACAACAAATTAGACTTTGTTGTTGAGACTGGTACAACTGCTGGAATCTCTACTCACGAATTAAGTAATTCTAAAGTTGCTTTTGACTTAGATCCTACTTCAAATGGTATTATTGAGTTCTCTAAGAACACTACTGATACTAACTACATGACTGATATCGGTGTTACTATGTTAGATAGTAAAACTGTTAAAGTATTCTTCCCAGAAGATATGAATGTAAGTGATGTAATTGATCCTGCAAACTATGATATCGAAGAAAATACAGATGCAACTGAAGATGATGCATTTGAAGATGCAATCACACAAGCTGTTTGGGATACAACAGATAACAGTGTAATTCTTACTATTGATACTGCTTTCGATACAGATTTAACAAAATTACAATTAAAGATTGCTAAAACAGTAAGTAACAAAGCTGGTAACAAAGACGTTAAAGATTCAGATGGTGATGCATTCTTCACAGAGTTCTCTGTAAGCACTGCTGCTGCTGATGATATTGCTGTTCAAAAAGTTGCTGCTACTATGAATGATGGCGCTCCTGCTACTATCGTAATCACTTTAGATCAAGCATTAGCTGCTGCTACTTATAACGGAGATACTGCTGCATTCTTAGCTGACTTCGATGTAACAGTTGCTGGTGAAACTTTATTAGCTACAGATATTACTTCTGTTACTACTGCTGCTGCTACTGATGATACTGACACTACAGATGCTAACGCACATGTTGTTAATGCATGGTCTACAATTACATTAGTATTAGTTGATGTATTCGTTGGTGCTGATGATGTTGAAATGTCTGATAACGACGCTGTTGAAGTAACTATCGATGATAATGGTGATGCTACTAAACCAGCTGGTTTATTAAATGCTGAAGGTTTAGATGATGGTTCTGCTGGTGTAACTGTAGTTACTGATGAAGAGACTGATACTGATGTTCCAACATTGACAAGTGCAGATTTTACAAATGCTACTACTCTAGTAGTTGTGTTTAACGAAGCTGTTAATGTAACTGCTGCAGATTTTACTGATGGTAAATTTGTTGATAAGAATAATGGCGATGCTGCTGAAACATTTACAGTAGTTTCACTTACTGGTTCAGGAACTGATACTATTACTATAACAGTTGCTGGTTCTGTTGCTATTGAAGCAACTGATCCTGGTACAATGGATATTGCTGCTGTTAAAGATTTAAACGGTAATGCTTTTGTTCCTGTAGCTGATACTGCTATTGGTACATTCTAATTATCTTATTAGATTATATTAATTAATTACAGCTTGAAGCATATTGCTTCAAGCTGTTTTTATATTAAAATCAAATTACAAGTTAGCCATATTATAAATATGGTCTTTTTTTTTGGTATAATTTAGATATTGGAATATCAAACTAAAATGAGGTGAAGAGTATGAAATACGGAGTAAAAGTATTAATGATTCTAACATTAGTATTTGCAATGATGTTTACAGTTTATGCAGATACAGCTAGTGATGCTGAATTACTATCAGAGTTGAATCTATTGAGTGGTACAGGAGCAGGTTTTGAGTTGGATAAAGAGTTAACTCGTGCACAAGCTTCTACGTTTATTGTAAAAATAATGGGAGAGCAATCAAATGTATTATCAAATCCTGAAACGATAACTGCTTTCAGTGATGTTAAAGGAAATGAGTGGTTTGTACCATATGTATCTTATTGTTATACAAATGGTATTGTGAGTGGTTATCCTGATGGGACATTCCAACCGAACAAATTGGTTTCTGAACAAGAATTCTTATCAATGATGTTAAAGGTTATTGGTGAGACTGATACAGCATGGAATATGATCCACAGTAAAGCATACAGCGAAGGCTTAATAACAGCTTCTACTGTTGATGCGAACTTCTTACGCGGTGATGTGGTTTCAATTATGACAAATTCTCTAGAATTAGAAGTTGAAGGTACATCTGACACAGTGATATCAAGATTAGTTTCTAAAGGTGTTATAACTGAAGACTTAGCTGTAGAAAAAGGTTTAATGATTAAAGATGAATTAAAGAGCAAAATATCTAGTGTTAAAGTTACTTCAGCAAATGATATAACGATCACTATGAACGAAGAAATAACTGCTGCAGATGTGACGATCATAGATAAATCAAATAAATCAGTAGATGTTAGTAAAGTTTCATTTAGTAAGAAGGTTATTTCTGTTGAAACTGCTGACTTAGAAAATGAAGAATATACTGTTATATTAAATGGTGTTGTTGATAAACAAGAAATTGCAACAAATAATCTGACTTCAACTTTCATGGGATTACCTGAAATTGTTGAATCTGATTATTTCCAGATATCTACTGTGAGAGCTATTAGTAAGAATTTAGTACATGTTACTTTTACACATCCAATTACGACCAATGTTACATTACCTGGTAACTATGACATTACTTTAGATGGCAAAACAGTTGTTCCAGGTGGCTTCTCTACTTTAAGAGTTGAATTGGTTACTGGAGATGAATATACTGTTGCACTATGGTTAAGAGAGTATACACTTCTTGATGGCGCACCTTACAAAGTTATAGTTGATGGTGATATTCAAAGTAAGTATACTGCAGTTCTTAACAATGGAGACGATGAGAGCTTTAGATTTGCAGGATCGGGGCAAAAAGATAATTCGTTTGAGGATTGTTTAGAAAAAGCAATTCAACAATTTCAGTCGATCAATGCTAATAATCGTTTGATAATAGCCTACACCAATCTTACGCATTATTTTGCCTCCAAGGCTAGGTACAAAGAATCTTCTGAATATTTATCAAAAGCATTTTCATTAGCAGCATCATTGAACAAATATTCAGATGCATAGTGCTGACCGAACCCGTCAGTGCTGAAAAGAATATTGTCTTGCGTTAAATAGCAGAACATGGTGTCGGGCCAGTGGAGCATGGGGGCTTCAACAAAAATCAATTCTTTTTGCCCCAGACTTAATCGGTCACCGGTTTTAACAACATTAAAATTCCAATCCTGATGATAATGTCCTTTTAAGG
>JABXKX010000091.1 GCA_013619035.1 Peptostreptococcaceae bacterium | reverse complement strand
CGCTTGAAACGAATAGTATTAGTTGTTTTGTGATAGGCTTTGAATTAGAATGAGAGTACAAGTTAAATTACTACTTGAATAAATACAATATTTGAGAAAAAATACAAATAACCGTTAATATTAGGAGGCATATGAATCCCGTTCAGTATATTTATAATGTAAATTATCAGAATCATGAAAAAGAACTATGTAGTTTTGAAATGAGGTCTCTCTTCGGATCTTTCGGGGAAGAAAAGGTCTTTTTTTCAGAGCGTTTAGTTGAACCATCTATTAGCCCCTATATAAGAAATAGACTTGAAATTATATACACAGCTTCTTCACTAAAAGGTATTGTTGAATTGATAGAAACCAATCAATTTGCTATTGATGATTTTCTGGTGAAGTTTTATGATCCGTCAAACAACATACCATCAAGAACTGAACAGAAGACTTATTGTAAAGAGGTTGGTAATGTTATGGATGGTTATCCAACTTTTAAGAATCCTAAAAATACTTTGGGTCTTACTTTACATCAAGACATGTGGTATTTTGGTTTGTTAACGACCAATGATATGAAATGGACATTACATAATGAAAAACCCCATTCATATTCAAGTTCTTTGGGTATCTATTTAGCAAAAGTATTGGCCAATGCAGCAGGAAATGGTGACTTTAAAAAGAAATTAATTGATCCGTGTTGTGGTGTTGGAACGGTTCTATTAGAAGCTAATTTTGCAGGATATGAAATCGTTGGATGTGACATTAATTATAAGGTGGCAAAGAGCGCTCAATTAAATCTTGAACATTTTGGTTATAAATCGCATGTTAAAACAGGGGATATTAAAGATATTGAGGAACATTATGATGCTGCGATTGTTGATATTCCTTATGGCATTTTAACGAGTACTGATAAAGCCAATCAGATGATGATTATAAAGAATGCTAAGAGAATTTCTGACAAACTGGTATTAGTGGCTTGTGCAGATATGACAGAAGAATTAATCGCTGAAAACTTCGAGATTATTGATCGTTGCAGTGTTAGAAAATCTAGAAATAATGATTTTATAAGGTATATTTGGATCTGTAAATAATGTAATATGATAAAAAAACTGAGGATAAGATATGTGGCAAACTGAAGACGGTACTTTAATACAAAGAATTTTATCAACCAATCTTCCGATGAAAATAAAAAAACAGAACAATATGGTTTTAGTGGATACAGGACGTAAAAAAGCATGTTCATCCATACTAGAGCATTTGACTACGTTTGAAGCCAAAACTTTTAAACTGATTATATTAACACATACACATCATGATCATATGGAAAATTTAAGTGAAATACTCACTTGTTTTGATGTTGAAGTTTTAGTTCATAGAAGTGAAGCTGACACCATTAGAGAGTTTATAAAACCAGAAAAATTGATTGTATTTACTGATACTTTTGATCTGACATCATATGGTTTTGATGCTTATGTTGTTCATACACCTGGACATTCAGAAGGCTCTTCTAGTATAGTTCTAAACAATGAATATGCTTTGATTGGTGATCTAGTTGGTGATATTTTTACAAAAAAATGGGCAAAGAATCTTAAAGTGTTGTCTTCAAAGAGTTTGGAAAGTTTTCATAAAATATTAGATCTGAAATGTAAACTATACTTTCCAGCCCATAAAAAACATATTTATAGTTTTGAAGAATTAGATAACTTACTCAATCGGTATATAGCTGGTGACAAACTCATTGAATAACATTCCAATCATATTGATTGGAATATTTTTTTTGAAATTAATTTTGGTAATGTTAATGAAATCTCTAACTCATTTTAATAAAACTACTTAGGTGTTTGACACAATCTTGACACAAAGCTTTGATACTCTAGACAAGTCGCGAAAAGACTGTATTTAGGGGGCTAATCATGAAACATAAAAAGAAACATTTTGACTTACTCTATAAAATATTATTTCTAATAGGAGCAATATTTTTAGTTTTAACATTTGTTAACACGGTATTTAAAGACACTGAAGAAGCAGTTGTTGTGACAGGTATTATGACCGGTGTTGAGGTTTCTTATAATGATACTGTACTTGGAATCATCAATACGAAAACCGATCAAACCATTGTACTAGAAGAAGCATTTAGTAATTTATCATTACAGTTAGGACGTAGTGCTGATATAGATGTTACTTTTAAAGAAGTTTCTTCGGAAAATCTGGTTTATTCAGACAATGAAGAGATTATTTCAAAAATAACCGATTCATATATGGACTTTCAATCAACACTGAAACAAGAAGCTGTGAAGTTATCAATTGATGATACTGAACTAATTCTATCGAGTCGCGATGATGTAAAAGTTGTTTTAGAACAAGCGTTAGAACAAATGATCAATTCAACACATCCTGTAGATGTACAAGTTGTACTAGATGATAATCAAATTGAGGATATACAATTTACTGAAACAGAATTTGGAACAGAAAGTTGTGAAACAGAACTTTGCTCCATCAATATGATTGAAGATATCAACTTAGAAAGTATGCTTGTGTTTGAAAGTGAGATTCAAGAAGTTGATGACGCTGTAGATTTTATTACAAAGTTAAAAGATAAACCTGTTTCTTATGAAGTGGTATCAGGAGATGTTCCTTCGACGATTGCAGAAAAAAATAATATGAGATTGTCTTCTTTATATGACTTAAATCCCGGCTTAGAAGATAATGAAACAAGTTTACAAATAGGGGAAGATCTAATCGTTACGGTACCAGAACCAGAGATGTCTATTGAAGTTGTAGAACGTATTGTATATGACGTTGCAATTCCAAAGTCATATACTTATACAAGTAATCCTAATGAGTATATGGGTACAAATGAAACCACAAATTATGGGGCTGACGGTGTTAAAGAGATTACTGCAACGGTTACTAAAGTAAATGGGCTAGAAATCGATAGAGTTATCGAAAGTGAAGTCGTTATCAAAGATCCGATTTCAGCAGTCATTTCAAAAGGTATAAAAGCATTACCGAGTAAAGGTGCAACCGGTACTTTTATCAGTCCGTTAACAGAGTATAATATTACGTCGTATTTTGGTCCTAGATGGAATGCTTCTCATAGAGGTATTGATATGGCCGCTAACTATGGATCCAGTGTTAGAGCGTCTGATGGCGGTGTGGTAACCACCTCTGGGTGGCATAGTAGTTATGGTTATTTAATTGAAATTGATCATGGTAATGGTATAAAAACTAGATATGCTCATAACAGTAAATTGATTGTTTCTGTAGGTGATTATGTATCACAGTATCAAGAAATTTCGAAAGTGGGTAGTACAGGCAATAGTACAGGACCACATGTTCATTTTGAAATAATTATAAACGGGAGTGTTGTTAATCCTTTGGACTATATACAATAAATAAACCTATGAGATTTTATCTCATAGGTTTTTGCCTTCTTTATAACCGGTTCCGATAACTTTTCCAGTATCATAATAACTATTATTTAATCCATACAAGATGGTAGAGATGCTGTTATATTGAATTGTGTTGTTAATATATAAATCATCTCTAACAATCGTTTTGAGCACTTTGGCAACAAAGATGATACGGTGTTCTACTTGCATAAAGTTTTCCACTTTGCAGATCAGTGAAAAAACAGCGTTGTTGATATAAGGCGGTTTTTCTGAATCATAAATCGTTTCAAATAAAGAAGATTTATTTATATCTCTACCAGAGACCCTACCACAGTAATCTACTTTTTTTAACATCGATGTATCTGGTGTGTTAACACTAAACAGACCGTGTTCTAAAAGACCTTCTGTAGTAAAATGATTGGCATGTAGACTGATCATTATCAGAGCTGGATTCATACCAGCGATTGCCACATCTCCAATAGTTGTATAATTTACTTGATCTTTTATTGTTGTGCCTATGAGTACAATTGGAACAGGATGTAATAAGGGTATTAAATCAATTTTCATTTTGAATCCTCCCATTTTATCTTAGCATAAGAAGATTCTAAAAGACTGATAATAAATGCGGTGTTAGGTTTTATTTGTTTTTAAGATAAATTTCTTTCGTGGCAGTTCAACAGATACTGACAGAACAAGTAGACCACCGATAAGAGCCGCAGGGGTAAGTATAGTTCCTATAATTATCATATCAAAGAGTACCGTGAAAATTGGAATCAAAGATAAAATCTGACTGGATTTTTCTGCACTGATATATTGTTGTGACTGAAGTTGCAGATAATAAGCTAAAAAAGTACAAAGAACACTTAATATTACAACAGATAGTGCACCTTTTATACTCATCTGAAGAGATAAACCATCAAAGCTGATGATATAGAAAAATGAAAAGAATGTGACCAATCCATATTGGATAGAAATTAATTTTTTAGTGTCCAAATTTTTATCCATGCGACTGTTATAAATAATATAAAGAGAATAAGCAATGGCATCTATAAAACAGTAGAAATCGCCAATATTTAAGGGTTTTGCACCTTTTAGTGTGATTAATGCCAAACCGATAAAACAAATAAAGGCTTTTATATATACTTTTTTAGCTATTGGACTTTTAAAGAACAATCTATTGATGAATGGCACAAGAATAACATTTGATCCTATGATGAAACCTGCATTTGAAGCGCTGGTATGTTTTAAACCAGCATTACTTGAAAGATAAATAACCATCAAAAGAGACGCGAGTACAATCCCGTGTTTTAAATAAGATTTTTCAAATCGATACGTTTTAAATAGAGTTATTGCCAAAATTGTTGAAATAAGAAAGCGAAAGAAAATAAGTGTCATAGTTGATACTTCTTCTAAAGCAATTTGTGTGAGTATACCTGAGATACCCCAAAATAATGCTGAAAGCATTAATCCGAATTGAGCACGAGAGTTATTCATAAGATGTCCTTTCTATTTACAAGTTTTATAAATAGATGATATCATTGGATTGGACATCTGAGAAACGGATATAATCGATAGTAAGAATCGGAAAAACCGATGGAGGTAAAATGGAGATAAAACAACTAAAAATATTTATGACGGTTTGTGAGTATATGAATTTCACTGAAACAGCAAAAGCACTTAATTATGCACAGAGCACTATATCAGAAGCTATCTCAACACTTGAAAAAAATTTAGAGGTGAAGTTGTTTGAACGACTAGGGAATAAGATTTATTTAACTGAAAAAGGAAACGATTTAAAAGAATCCGGGAGTCGGTTGTTGCAGTTGTATGATGAAACCTTATCTAATCTGAAAGATATTCAAGAAGAAAAAATTAGAATAGGCATCACTGAAACATTATGTTCCTATAAATTTCCGGGTTTCTTTAAAACTTTTCTAGAAGAACATAAGGGCATCACCATTCAATTTGAAATTGTAAGGTGTGAGGATATCACGCAATTGCTTAGAACAAATAGAATAGATATTGGATTTACTCTTGAAGAGCATATGGTTTATCCGGATTTAGAAACCATTCGATTATTTGATGAAGAAATTGTATTTGTAGGATCTGCTGATAATCAAGACTTTGAATTGGATTATCAGAATATCATTATTCCTAAGGGGGATACGGGTTATTTAAAATATTTCCATGATGTTTATAAAGAGAAGGGTTATATAAAAGGTGCGACCATTCATATGGAGAGTATGGAAGGGATTAAGAGTTATGTTAAAAGTGGTTTTGGTATTTCTTTCATTCCAGTTACAACCATCATAAAAGAATTAGAAGAAGGCAGTATATCTATGTATAGATTACCAGAACAACGGTTTTTCCATGAAGTTAAAATTTTAATCCATAAACAAAAACATATGACTAAATCACTGACCTCATTAATTGAATCTGCAGTAGAGATATATTCCAAATAAAAAAAGGGCCAATTCAAAAGAATTGACCCTTTAACATTATATTTTAAAGATAAATTTCAAAACAAATAGTACTGCAAGTACACAAGCCAATACTGGTACTTCTTTACGTTTACCAGTTAATACTTTGATACATACATATGAAACAACACCGAAGATGATACCATCAGCGATACTATAACTTAGAGGCATCATAATCATTGTTAAGAATGCAGGTAGACTTTCTGTGAAATCGTTAAAATCAATTTTAGTAATCGGTGACATCATGAACAGTCCAACAATAACAAGAGCAGGTGCTGTTGCAGCTGATGGTACGATTAAGAATAATGGTGCTAAGAACAATGATAAGAAGAATAAACCAGCTGTTGATAAAGCAGTTAATCCTGTACGACCACCTTCAGCAACACCTGAAGCAGATTCTACATAAGTTGTTACAGTACTTGTACCGATACATGCTCCAAAAGTTGTACCAATGGCATCTGCAAGAAGTGCTTGTTTAGCATTTGGTACTCTACCTTCTTTATCTAAAAGACCAGCTTTACTAGATACACCTACGAGTGTACCAACAGTATCAAACATATCAACAAATAAGAATGTCAGTAATACCACAAACATGTCCATTGTGAAGACTCTTGTGAAATCAAATTTAAATAATATTGGAGATAGTGAAGGAGGCATAAATCCGTTGAATTGAAGAGCGTCTAAATGAGTCACTCCTAAAGGAATACCAATTATAGTACTTGTTATAATACCAATAAGTATAGCACCTTTAACATTCTTAGATAATAACACACCAATAAGGATGATACCGATCATAGCAACTATGGCGCTAGCTGAAGTAACATCACCAAGTTTAATAACCAAACCATCTAAAATTCCATCGCCGACATGGAATTTTCCTGATTGAACTATTCCAGCTTTTTCAAGTCCGATTAATGCTATAAATAAACCAATACCTACTGAAATAGCATGTTTAAGTGACATTGGAATTGCGTTTATGATTGCTTCTCTAACATTTAAGAATGTTAAAGCTATAAAAATAATACCTTCTAATAATACCGCTGTTAGTGCAAATTGCCAACTATAACCCATTTCGATTACTACTGTATAAGCAAAAAATGCATTTAATCCCATACCTGGAGCTAAAGCAAATGGCAGATTAGCTGCTAATGCCATAACCAGTGTACCCACAACTGCACTTAATGCTGTTGCTGTAAAAACTGCGCCTGCATCCATACCTGTTGCTGATAAAATATCTGGATTAACAATTAAGATGTAAGCCATTGTCATAAATGTTGTGATACCGGCCATAAGCTCAGTTCTAACATTTGTATTGTGTTCTTTTAGTTTAAAAAATTTTTCGAACATATGTAATTTATCCTCCTATAAAATATGTTAATTACACAGTTATTATATCAAAGACGAATATTAATGCAATATAAAATCCGAATGTTCGTATTTTGTTCCAACGCTTTTTTTTACCTTTGTATAAATATTATAACCGAT
>JABXKX010000568.1 GCA_013619035.1 Peptostreptococcaceae bacterium | reverse complement strand
AATTGCATATTAATATACATAGGTTATTGAATTGTTATGGACATAATATTAAATTAATGGAGGAGTTCAAATGAAAAAAGGAAACAAATTCGGAACGCATCGTGTTATTTCACCAAAAGGGTTGTTGCCTCAACCAGCAGAGAAGATTGATAACACAATGGAGATTTATGACAACGAAATCTTAATTGATGTTCAAACATTGAATATTGATTCAGCAAGTTTTACTCAAATCAAAGGTCAAGCAGGTAATGATGTTGATAAAATTAAAGAGATCATGCTTGGTATTGTTGCTAAGAGAGGTAAGCATCATAATCCTGTTACAGGATCAGGTGGTATGTTAATTGGAACAGTTAAAGAGATTGGTGATGCTATAGAAGGTCAGATAGATTTAAAAGTTGGAGATAAAATCGCTACTTTAGTTTCTCTTTCATTAACACCATTAAAAATTGAAGAAATCATAGAAGTTAGAAAAGACATCGATCAAGTAGATATCAAAGGACAAGCTATCTTATTTGAAAGTGGAATCTACGCTAAATTACCAACAGATATTCCTGAAAACTTAGCACTTTCTGTTTTAGACGTTGCTGGTGCTCCTGCTCAAACCAGAAAACTTGTTAAAAGAGGCGATTCAGTATTAGTTGTTGGTGGTGCTGGTAAATCAGGTATGCTTTGTTTATATGAAGCTAGAAAACAAGCTGGACCAGATGCAAACATTATTTGTTTAACACATAATGAATCATCTATGCAAAGAGCAAAAGATATGGGCTTTGCTAATTCGTATATCTTAGCAGATGCAACTAATTCAGTTGATGTTTATGAAAAAGTATCAGAAATAACTAATGGGGAAATGTGTGATGTAACAATCAACTGTGTTAATATTCCTGATACTGAAATGTCTTGTATCTTAGCAACTAAATCAGAGGGTATTATTTACTTCTTTAGTATGGCAACTAGCTTTACAGCAGCGGCACTTGGTGCAGAAGGTGTTGGTATGGATACAATGATGATTATTGGTAATGGTTATGCTAGAGATCATGCTAATATTTCACTTGAAATCATTAGGGAATCAGAAATTATTAGAAAAGTATATACAGACTTATATGCTTAAATAATCAAAGGGGGGAAAAGTTATGCGTCATTATAATGAAGTATCGCTTTGGAAAGATGTCACACAAGAACAGTGGGATGACTGGAAATGGCAAGTTCAAAATAGAATTGATACACTTGAAGATCTTAAGAAGGTTGTTAATTTAACATCTGAAGAAGAAGAGGGTGTTAAGAAATCATTAGAGATCTTAAGAATGGGTATCACACCATATTATGCACTATTAATGGATGAGAATGATCCACATTGTCCAGTAAGAATGCAAGCAATTCCTACAATTGCTGAAACTCATAAATCTGAAAATGATATGGATGATCCACTTCATGAAGATGGAGATTCACCAGTACCAGGATTAACACATCGTTATCCAGATAGAGTGCTTTTATTAATTACTGATATGTGTTCTATGTATTGTAGACACTGTACAAGAAGACGTTTTGCAGGTGCTCATGATGATGTTCAGCCATTAGATCAAATTGATAAGGCTATTGAATACATCAGAAATACACCACAAGTAAGAGACGTATTACTTTCTGGTGGTGACTGTTTATTAGTTTCTGATGATCGTTTAGAGTATATCATTTCTAAACTTCGTGAAATTGAGCATGTAGAAATCATTCGTTTAGGTTCTAGAACACCAGTTGTATTACCTCAAAGAATTACACCTGAGCTTGTAGACATGTTAAAAAAATACCATCCAATATGGTTAAATACACACTTCAACCACTCTAAAGAAGTAACACCAGAAGCAAAAGAAGCATGTCGTTTAATGGCAGATGCAGGTATTCCACTTGGAAACCAATCTGTACTTCTTAGAGGTGTAAATGATTGTGTACATGTGATGAGAAAACTGGTTCATAACTTAGTTATGATGAGAGTTAGACCATACTACATCTATCAATGTGACCTTTCTACTGGTATTGAGCATTTCAGAACACCAGTTGCAAAAGGTATAGAAATAATTGAAGGTCTTAGAGGCCATACATCTGGATACGCAGTGCCAACATTTGTGGTTGATGCACCAGGTGGTGGTGGTAAGATTCCAGTAATGCCACAATACTTAATTTCTCAATCAGCTGATAAAGTTGTTTTAAGAAACTATGAAGGTGTTATTACAACTTACGCTGAGCCAGAACCATATCATAATCAGTGTCAATGTGATGAGTGTACTAAAGAAAATCCACATAAGTTATTTGGTGTGGCAGGACTTCATCAAGGTAATAGAGTATCAATCGAACTAAAAGAGTTAGAAAGAGCTAAGAGAACACATCACGAGTAATCAGTAGGAGATGGTCATGTTAGAATATACAAGTAAATATGAAACCATCTCTATAGTAGGTATGGCAAAGAATGCTGGAAAAACAGTAACACTGAACGCACTATTAGATGAGGCCTATGAGAACGGAAAGAAAATAGGTTTAACCTCAATCGGACGTGACGGCGAAAAGCAGGATATTGTAACCAGTACCGATAAACCAATGATATATGCCTACGAAGGTAGCATCATAGCAACGTCGGAAACATTATTTCAGAAATCAGAAGCGAGATTAGAAGTATTGGAGATGACAGATTTCCATACTTCGATGGGGAAAATCGTTATAGGACGGGTAATTATTCCAGGCTATATTCAGATAGCTGGACCTTGTTCTAATCATGAGATTATGTTGACGAATCTAAAGATGAAAGCTTATGGTGTTGATCTTATTATAGTGGATGGAGCCATCGACCGGAAAAGTACGGCTTCACCATCTATCACAGATGCAACTATTCTTTCGACAGGAGCTGTTCTGTCGAGAGATATGCAAAAGGCGATTGAAAAAACAGTGTATCAAGTAACACTGTTTCAGTTGAAAGCAATTGAAAACCTCTCTATAAGGGCTATAGCTGATGAAGCTATAAGAGAGAAGGACATTGTCATGATAGGAGTAGACGCTGAAAACGAGCATACTGTTGCCACTCTGAATTTAAAAACAGCATTAAATGCTGGACAAAAGATAGCAGTAGCACTGAATGAGGACACAAGATATGTTATCATACCAGGATCATTGGTTTCAAAAACAGTACTTGATATTGTTAAAACCAGTCGTCATTTTAAACATATAACATTTATTGTAAGAGATGCTACGAGGATATTTATTGATTATAAAGACTGGATATATTTTGAGAAAATTGGCGTGAGTATTCGCGTGATAGATGAGATTAAATTAATAGCTGTGACGATAAACCCTGCTTCGCCTGAGGGATACTATTTTGAACCAGATGTTTATCAAAAACAGCTTCAGTTTTATCTCAAAGAGTTGCCTGTTATCAATGTGATGGCATAGGAGGTGTTTTTATCTTTTTTTTGCAAGAAACCAGACATCAATTAGATGTGGATTATATTTTTAATAAGATTAAGGTACAAACGCCTTTTGGGCAGAAATTAAAACAAAATTTAAAGGTGTTTAAAGCAGATGATTCATCTGCTTTAACATCGCATTTTAATCAACTTGATTTACTGAAGAGTCAGATTGAATCACATCCTGTTACCTATAAAAAAATCAGAGAAATTCTAAGTCATTTTAAAACCATTGAATTGACTCTTGAACGTATCTATGGCTTGGAAACACTTAGTGTAACAGAACTTTTTGAAGTGAAATACTTCGTACTACATGTCAAACAGTTGATAGAACATATTGAAGCTAAAAATATTGATGTAGATCACATACAATTGAGATCTCTAAATGTAATAGAAAACTTGTTAGATCCAGAAGAAATTGGGATCAATAGTTTTTATATTTATGATGGGTATTCTGATCAACTGAGGTTAATAAGAGAAAGGATTCGTACATTAGAATCTTTGATTCAAACGGAGAAAAAAGAAAAAAGGACATCACTCTCTGAGTTGTTTGATATTAAAATTAGACCCAATGACGAAGTGATGATAAAAAAACATGATGAAGCGCTTATAAAAAAACTAGAAGATCATGTGGATTTTGTTTATGTATCAGATACGATGATGCATAGAAGTTTTAAGATTAAAATATCAGAACAAGTTTTATCGTACCAAAAAGAAATGGATAGATTAAGATCAGAAGAAGCAGATGAAGAGTATGAGATTAGATCTATGCTCACACATAAACTCAATGATCATTTGGAAGATATCAGATATGATATCGATCAAATTGCATCACTGGATTTAATGATGGCAAAAGCATATTTTGCGATAGCTTTTAAAATGACAAAACCTGTTATAGGGCGAGGTTTGGTTATAAAAGAAGGTATACATCTAAAAGTACAAGAGCATTTAAATGGGGAAAACTTAGAGTTTATGCCCATATCAATAAACTTATCACAAGGGATGTCGTGTATAACTGGAGCCAATATGGGCGGTAAGACGATATGTTTGAGAATGATAGGTCAAATGCAAATGATGGCGCAATATGGTTTGTTTGTACCATGTCAGTATTTTGAATTTGAATTGCAGAGTTTTATATTTTTATCATCACAAGATGCACAATCCATTGATAAAGGATTAAGTACTTTTGGTGCTGAAATGGTGAATGTATCCGATGTATTGAGAAAAGCAGATCATAAAGGTTTAATCCTAATTGATGAATTGGCAAGAGGTACAAATCCAAAAGAAGGCTATGCTATCAGCAAAGCCATTATCAATTATTTAAAGATAAAACCATCAGTTTCTGTTATCACCACACACTTTGATGGATTAGCAGATGAAGAAGACGTTCTTCACTTACAAGTAAGAGGTTTATCTCATGTTGATTTTGAAGATCTGAAGATTAACATTGATAACAATACATTAGAAGTCATACATGACTTAATGGACTATCGTTTGAAGGTCATTGAAGGGCCTGAAGAAGTACCTAAAGATGCCATAGCCATCTCTAAGATGATGGGTGTTGATGAAAAAATATTAGAAGATGCAAAACGTATCTTAGAAAATAGGGAGGAAAAATGAATAAATTAAACTTAGACTTTGATTTAGTAGCTGAAGCAAGACAATCTGCAAAAGTAATAGCAGATGATATTCAGGGCATGATTGACTTGCATACAACAGTTTCTGTTGAAAGAACAGTTTTAAGATTACTTGGGATAGATGGTATAGACGATATTGAAAGACCGCTTCCAAATGTAATCGTAGATATAGTTAAAGAAGCTGGGGGTTTACCACTTGGTTTAGCTTACTGGATGGGTAATGCGATGATTCATACAAATCAAACGCCACAAGAAATTGCTGAAGCGGTTTCAAGAGGTGATTTAGATTTAATGACCATTCCTCAATCGGATTTGGAATCGATTAAAGCGGTTGTGACTAAAAAAGCACAAGAAACTGTAGATGTAATTGCACAAAACAGAAAAGATAGAGATAACTTTTTAGAAACAATTGGAGAAGGTCCAAAACCTTACTTATATCTAATTGTTGCAACAGGTAATATTTATGAAGATGTATTGCAAGCTCAAGCAGCTGCAAAACAAGGTGCTGATATTATAGCTGTTATTAGAACAACAGGTCAATCTCTACTTGATTATGTACCATATGGACCAACAACTGAAGGTTTCGGTGGTACATATGCAACTCAAGAGAACTTTAGAATAATGAGAAAAGCATTAGATGAAGTTGGAGAAGAAGTTGGCAGATACATCAGACTGTGTAACTACTGTTCAGGTCTTTGTATGCCTGAGATCGCTGCAATGGGTGCTTTTGAAAGACTTGATGTTATGTTAAATGATGCATTATATGGTATTTTGTTTAGAGATATCAACATGCAAAGAACACTTGTGGATCAGTACTTCTCAAGAATCATCAATGGATTTGCTGGTGTTATCATCAATACGGGTGAAGACAACTACTTAACAACTGCTGATGCAGTAGAAGAAGCTCATACAGTTTTAACCTCACAATTTATCAACGAACAATTTGCTTTAAAAGCAGGGCTTCCTGAAGAACAAATGGGACTTGGTCACTGTTTTGAAATGAATCCAAATATTGAAAACGGATTTTTAATGGAACTATCTCAAGCGCAAATGGCTAGAGATATATTCCCTAATGCACCACTTAAATATATGCCACCAACTAAGTACAAGACGGGTAATATTTATAAAGGTCATGTTCAAGATACATTATTTAACGCTGTATCGATTATGACCAATCAAGGATTACACCTTCTTGGTATGTTAACAGAGGCTATTCATACACCATTCTTACAAGACAGAGCGCTTTCTATTGAAAATGCAAAGTATGTATTTAATAACATGAAAGATATGGGCGAAGAGATTGAGTTTAAAAAAGATGGTATGATTCAAAAGAGAGCTCAAACTGTTTTAGCTGAATCTGTAAAAATGTTAAAAGACATCAAAGAAGAAGGTTTAACAAACAGTATTTCTCAAGGTAAATTTGCTGAAGTTAAGCGTACAATGACATCTGGTAAAGGTTTAGATGGTGTTGTTAAAAAAGATGATCAGTACTTTAATCCATTTATTGAATTAATGTTAGGAGGTCAGTAATGTCAAACCAAATCGATTTAACTAAAGTAAAACCTTATGGTGATACATTAAATGATGGTAGAATGCAGTTTTCATTTACACTACCAATCCCTGCTGGAGATGAAGCAGATGAAGCAGCAAAACAATTACTTGCTAAAATGGGTATTGACGAACCTGCAATTGTTTTCTCTGAAGATTTAGGAGTAGGTTATACCTTCTTTACTGCTTACGGAAAATGTCAACATACAGTAGATTATTCAACAATAGAAGTACCTAAAGTAGATATTGAGATCATGGATAAATATGGTGTTGAAGACTTTATTAAAGAACATATCAAAAGAGATGTTGTGATTGTTGGAGCATGTTCAGGAACAGATGCACATACAGTAGGTATTGACGCTATAATGAACATGAAAGGCTTTGATGGTCACTATGGTTTAGAAAGATACAAAGGCGTTGAGGCGATTAATTTAGGCTCTCAAGTACCTAATGAAGAATTGATAGCAAAGGCAATTGAACTGAATGCAGATGCTATTGTTGTTTCTCAAATTGTTACACAAAAGGATGTACATATCATGAACTTAACGAATCTTGTAGAACTTCTAGAAGCAGAAGGTCTTAGAGAAAAGTTAGTTGTAATTTGTGGTGGACCAAGAATCAGTCATGAACTTGCCAAAGAATTAGGTTTCGATGCTGGTTTTGGACCAAAAACATTTGCTGAACATGTGGCATCATTTGTTGTAAATCAAATGGTGGATAGAAGTTTAATATAATAAAATCAGAGAT
>JABXKX010000374.1 GCA_013619035.1 Peptostreptococcaceae bacterium | reverse complement strand
ATATATGAGTAAGTATAATAATAAAGCTGTAGGTATAAAATCAATAAAGGGCATAAACTCTTCTACTAGGATACCTAAAGCACCTATAAAAGCTAACTTAGGTTTAAATTTATACAATATAAATACTAGTACTGCTGCAACCGGTGCCCAAAAGATATCTGATACTTCAGCAATACCCGGTATAACATATGATAAGTAACCAACAGAATCTATTGCAATGGCGTATATCATTTTACTTTTTTTATCATTCTCAAATTTAACTTGATAAGATTCATTTGACATAATGTTCTCCTTTTATTAATTATACCAAAGATAGCTTAGACTAACATAATTATTTGATCAAGTAATTATTATCATCTACTTTTCAAACTAAATAACAGAAAAATTCTCATAGCGTTAGTGAGATTAACTCATAGTTATTGTAGCATTGACTTCACTAGACACTGGTGATCTGGATTTAGGTTAGATTCTTAGACATGTACAGTGAGATCTACAACACTCTCCTACATATCAGAATTCGATAGTTTGCCACCAGGTAACATATATAATAAAATGTACATAACAGAAGTAAGTTTCAATGTATTTATGATCAAGAAAAATGTACATTATGATCATTAAATTATAATGCACATAAAAAAAATAACGTACATTTTTGAGACTTATGTACATAACGTTAAACCCCTTGATATTCAAGAGGTTGAGTATGACTACTATTAAATTATCGTTTTTATACATTTTCTATAACTTTTTTATCCTTAGAGCTTCATCTTTATATTCTTTTACTCTTTATATACTCTCTATACCATAACGCACTATTCTTTAGTGTTCTCTCTTTCGTATCATAGTCGACTCTGACGATACCAAACCTTTTATCATAACCACATGCCCATTCAAAGTTGTCTAGTAATGACCACAAGAAATAGCCCGTTACGTCCATACCCTCTTGATTAAGTTTTTCAATGACTTCAAGATGTTCTTTAATATAGTTAAGTCTTCCAACATCATTTATGCTGCCATCACTTTCAACTACATCATTAAATGCAGCGCCATTTTCAGTGACCATAATCGGTAAGTTGGTATAGTCTTTTCTCAAACGTTTTACCAATTCATATAAAGCATTAGGCGTGATATCCCAGCCCATAGCTGTTTCATCTTTACCACACTTCACTTCCTCATAGGCAAATGGATAGTCGCCACCCTTCATATGAGTCCAAGTATAATAGTTGATGCCTAAGAAATCACATGGAATTGAAATTAACTCTAAATCCCCCGATTCTACAAAATCTTCAAAATCAGGGTGTACACCTGCAAATTCAAAATACTCTTTAGGATACTCACCTTTAAATAAGGGATCTAAGAAGAATCTATTGTGATAAATATCTGCATACTCTTTTGCTATGAGTGTTTCTTTTGTATCATCTGCTAAGTATAACTGTGCTAAATTTAGTGTGATACCAATTGGTGCAGTTAACTTAGTTTTTCTATAAGATTCTACTGCTTTACCATGTGATAATAACATATGGTGAGCTGCTCTAGCCCCCTGTTGACCATTGTCATGACCGGGTGCATGATAGCCTGTTAGATAGCCAAGAAATGCCGCACAGAAGGGTTCATTATGAGTAATCCAACCCTCAACAGTATCTCCAAGTTCATCAAACATTTTATTAGAAAAGTCATCAAACCACGTCACAACATCACGATTTAACCAGCCTCCTAAATTATATGCCCACATCGGTAAATCCCAATGATATAACGTCACATAACACTTAATACCTTTAGCTTTTAAAGCGGCAATCAAATTTTTATAAAACATCATGCCTTTTTCGTTGTATACACCTTTTTCAGGATAAATTCGTGACCACGATATTGAAAATCTATAGGCATCTACTCCTAATGATTCAATAATCTCAACGTCTTCTTTATAGCGATTGTAATGATCACAGGCAGTATCACCGTTATCACCATTTTCTACTTTTCCAGGTGATTTAGAAAACATATCCCAAATCGAAGGTGTTCTGCCATCTGTATCATGTGCACCTTCAATCTGATATGAAGCAGTTGCTGTACCAAAAATGAAATCTTTCATTAAATTACTCCTCTATCGTTGTATATTTTATTAAAACCGTATTGATAATGTAATAGTTGCTTATACCAATAATACCTGGTATCAACAAAACAAATAACGCAGGATAAATACCGACAAGCGCCAATGTCGTGATGATAAATATCAAACTCTGTACTGTTGTACCTAAATGTCTATTTCCGATTAACAGAGCTGCTTTTAAAGTTTTAAACACATTCAGATCATAACGTGAAATAATTGGGAAACTGTATATTACAACAACAGCTAACTCGATAATCATTAGTATTTGTACGGCCATTAAAACCTTTGACATATCATGAACAGCCATATAAGCTTTCATATTCCCTACGAACAACAATCCCACTACAAGCAATACTAAATAAACCATCGTCGATTTGAAAAAGTTGTCTTTAAATCCTTTCATGAAATCTTTGATTAATCTAGGGTCTTCATCTCTAATGATCTTGCTACTAGCATAAAATAAAGCACTAGTAGACGCTCCTATCGTAAGCAGTGGTAAACTCGTAACATACCATAATAATGACAAAAGCAATATTTGGTATACCTTTGTGGCAATTTTATAAGGTAAACTATCTAATCTAAATAGATTCATCTTAATCCTCCAGTGTGACAACTATGCTGTCATAAGCACCATCTCGTATGTGTTCAGCATATGGTGCTGGTACAAACTCTTCAAATTCAGTAATGATATTATTTTGTGATAATTTAATTGAAGTGGTTTTTAGGCCATCCCATGTGTTTTTATCTGTCTTATTGATATATGTTACATCCGTTGAACCGAAAAATTTATATGATACTTTATGATTTTTAAAGAATGTTTTATGCAGAATCGGTTCAAAATGCAATTCAAGCTGATCATTTTGATATCTAAAGGGTGTTTGTCCAGACATCATCAAAATCCATATATGAATAAATTCTGCTGTAGAACCTGATAATCTTGCAATAAATCCTCTTCCATGCTGAGACATATCAGGATTTGCACTACTGGCAATAAATGAAGAGTTTTCTAAAACACTTCTACCATATGTTGACTGGTCCATCATCGGAACCAATGAGGTTTGAATATCCTCATAAAACTCATCATATAAACCTGATTTTAAGACTTCCAATAGATATTTATACGACATATGAAGGAAAATAGATTCGTTTTCTAACCAACCAGGTGTAAAGGCTCTTGCTCGACCAATTTCAAACGGTTCTGAATTTAGACTTTCACTAACCTTGTACATCTTTAATGTCTTATCATAGATATTGGACTTTTTCACACGATCATATACATTTCTATTGTCTTTGGTCACTTTTAAATATTTAGTTGGTGCTTCTAAGAAATAAGGCAGTCTTTTGACTCTGTAGCCCAGTATCTCTGTATGATTGGTTTCACTTACTTGTAAATCATATCTCATGTAAGTTGGAATAAGACCGTCACCTAAATCAAGTGCTTTTTCTATACCCTGATCGATTTTTTCAATAAACTTTTTTAAGATGTTTTTAACTTCACTTCTGTTAAAGGTTTCTACTTCACCAGAAATACCTTTATAAATCTGTGTTCTATATGCTTCTCTTAAAGAAGTCACCTGAGACCAATATTGGAACAGTCTGTTTTTTGAACTGTTTGATGTGAATCTAGACAACCTATCCATGATTGAAATCGTAAAGTTAAAGCTTTCAATAGGGAGTTCAACCAATTCATCATGATTTACTTCTAATAAGAATTGAACCAATCTCTTCAGTTCCAATGTTTCAGAAACACCAGATCCAAATACACCCGGTAAACCATTTAATGAATCATTCCAACCAGGTTTATTGGCTTCCATTTCAATCCCAATGCCTTCAATATCTAAAGTAGCAAATTTAATAACCGCTAAATTCAGTAGTTTAGAAAATAAATTTGACTTGAATACTTCACCTTTGCCATAAGCTGATTTTACAAGACCAACAGTATCATGTGATTCTTCAATGGCATGATATTGTCTTACACCTCTATCTGTTGTTACATATTTTTCTTTTCTAGAACGGACCTTCGCTGGGCTGTTAAAGTAAACATAGTCTTTTTCCTCAAATAACATTTTATGTTTCTTATCTGGAAATACCGACAAATAACTTTCAATATGATCCATATTGTACGTCCAGTGATCTACCCAAAATCCTTCTCCAAAATCAGCTTCATAACTCTGTTCTGCAGTATCTAATATCATGTTCATCATAATATCTGCTTTTTCTTCAAAATAATGTTCCTGAAGATATGTCATCAATTGACCTGGTGAAAAAGGTTGTTTTAAGAAGTCTGGAAGACACCCTAATATAGATTCAATCTTGGAAGTATCCTTGATGTGAAATAGTGATCCTTTTACTACAAGAGGATTATATCCATCCAACTGAATAAGATTCATAAATAACTTTACATTGAAAGTACCGATTTCTGGATTGAAAAATATATCATTTCTTCTATTTTGATTGGCATCTCTAAAATTACCATTGCCTTGCGAATACATTTCAGGGCTTAATGAAAAAAAGTTGTAATCTCTTTCCAAATCACCATGTTTTCTAGAATACACATGATAAACATGTTTCTTTTCTCCTAGAGTAATTGGATAACCTCCACGCAATACATTGTCTAAATAACACTGTTTCGCATAGTGATTAAATAACTCATGACTTGTATCTGTAGACATATTTTCAGTTAACTCATCGGTTAATTTTCTTGCTATCATTCTTTTGTTTTCAATATAATCTTTTGATGAGATACGATCTTTGATTGTATTAAGAGCTTCCACTGATGCAATATGACCTATAATGGTATAAAGTGTAATCTCTTCTCCTGGTTTTAAGGTCACATCAAGGTCTGAAAAACCACCCGATACCTTATTAATATAATGTTGTTTATGTGTTTTTAAGTGTTTTACTGGAGAATTAGAAAAGTTTTCCGGATAACTTAACGATGTGTTGCTTCCAAATATAACATCCATATCAATAATGGGTTCTATAAGCTCCGCATCTGAAGTAAATGACAAATAAAAATGTCCTTTAATAACTTCTGACACTTCAGATGTATCAGCTGTACTTGATCTAACTTTGTAAAACGGTACATTTTCATTCAGATTTCCAACATCCATCCATGCTCTTAATGTATTTCCTACTGCTTTATAAGCATCATTATCTATACCAAATGGAATAATACAAGGCAGACCATCAAGTACTTCAATCGTCATAGTGTCTTTAGAAGTATTTTTGATAGAAACGGTACGAGATAATGCCGCATAATTATCTTCTGGCATGGTAAAGTATTGAACCTTTGTTTCTAACTGATTTTGTTTGTCTTCTTCTAAAATCTCAATACTATTCATTTCTATCGTCATGGTTCTATTGATTTGTTCATTGATTGGATTTTCTTTAAAGGGTTCAATTATTTTCGACTTTAATTTTATAAACGTACGGAAACCATTTCTAGCAATCGTCTGATACATTGTATTCGCTGGAAAAAATTCCATAATTGCATTGTTCTTATTCTCAACACCAAAACTGCCAATAGCTTGTCCTCTGTTCACATAAAAGGACCACATTGGAATCCCTTTTAAACCAGCAATACCTGGTAAAAAACTAGAAAATGGTTTGGCTTGATCATAATTATTAATTATTGTTTTCATATACCCTCCGTGAAGATAACTGTATAGATTGAATGTGCTTTTAAATCTATCTTATAAGCTTCATCATTGTAATTAAGTGTTACTATTTCATCTATATCTGTTTCATTCATCAAAACCGTTACAATCTCTTGATTAGGATTTTTAAATGATACAGTTTGAACAGCATCATGTTTATTGGTATGACCAATTCTAACGGCTCCAGGTTTGATATAGCGGCTAAAATGTCCTAAATAGAAATATGAACTTTGGTAAATAACATCATGCGTCTCTGTATTAACAATAATAGGAGCATCACAGAAATTACCAACGTGATTTGGTCCTCCATGATGATCCAAAATCATATTCCAATCTATCCACCCTACTAACCAGTTGTTCAGGTCTCCAATAATGTTTCGACCATATCGTTCACCGGTATACCAAGTATTTAATTTGACGCCACCTTCATTACATCCTTCTGTAAATAAAATATTGGTCTCTGGAAATTGTTCTTTAACTTTTGATGAGTTTTCAAAGTCTTCACACATGTACCAGTGCAAACCAACACCCCATACATATTGACTCGCCTCTTTATCGCTTAAGATAGGATGTACTCTTTCTAATAAAACATCTCTATTATGATCCCAAATAATAATTTTTTTATCTATCATCTGATGGTTTGTAAAAGTGGGACCTAAATAACGTTTTATAAAATCTCTTTCTTCCTCAGCAGAGTATATACAAGAATCCCATACTTGGGTTGCTGCGGGTTCATTTTGTATGGTTACACCCCATATATCAATCGCCTCTTTTTCATAAGCTTCAATATACTTCACATAATAGTTTGCCCAAACTTGCGAATACTCTTTTTTTAATTGACCACCATTGTTCATTTCACCATTTGTTTTCATCCATGCTGGCGGACTCCAAGGTGATGCCAGTATTTTAATATCTTTATTAAGTTGCTTTGCAGATTTTATAAATGGAATCAAGTATTCATGATCTCTTTTGATGTTAAATGAGTTTAACTCTACATCTCCTGCTTCCTCACAAGAGGCATAATTGCCTAATGAAAAATCACAACTGTTGATATGAGTTCGACATAAATTGTAACCATGTCCATTCTTATCATCAAAATAAGCATTTATAATTTCATCTTGTTTTGATTGTGATAATTGTGATAATACATAACCTCCCGCTTCAGTAAACGCGCCACCAAACCCCTCAATTTCTTGATACGTTGTTTGATCATCTATAAGGAGTGTACCAGGATCAAATGATGGTTCAAATCCTGTATGGTACGTCTTTAATCTATCTTCACTGTGTTGAATCGTTTTTATTATTTTTGTTATTGGCATAAAAAAACTCCCTTCTATATACTCTAATTTTCCTAGAAAATGAGGGTAATAAAAAGGGAGTAAATTTTAATTAAGTGTCTATATTTTGTTAGATTATTTTTTTCCGATATTCTGAAGGTGATATACCAACAATCAGCTTAAAACTCTTCATAAAATGTTTCGGATTTTGAAATCCAACTTTGGCTCCAATTTCATAAATTTTATAATCAGTGTCCTTTAGAAGCTCTTTTGATTTTTCAATCCTTAAATGTTTTAAAAAGTCTACGAAATTCATGCCGGTTTGTTCTTTAAACAGTTG
>JABXKX010000564.1 GCA_013619035.1 Peptostreptococcaceae bacterium | reverse complement strand
ATGTTTAGATTGGCCCTAAACGTCTCGACAACGAGACAAATCTTAGGTCAGGGTTATGCTGGTAACGTTATAGAAGCTTTTGCCCAGTGGGTAATTGGCGGAGATGCTGTTGTTGGTTTTATCATCTTCGTGATTATTGTAATTATTCAATTCTTAGTAATTACAAAAGGTGCTGAGAGAGTATCTGAAGTTGCTGCACGTTTTACATTAGATGCTATGCCGGGTAAACAGATGGCAATTGATGCAGATTTAAACTCTGGTTTAATTGATGAAGCACAAGCAAAAGGTAGAAGAGCAAAAATTCAAAATGAAGCCGATTTTTATGGTTCAATGGATGGTGCCAGTAAGTTTGTAAAAGGTGATGCTATTGCTGGTATCATCATTACAGTTATCAATATAGCGGCAGGTTTCTTTATTGGTATGTCACGTTTAGAATTGTCTATGGGAGAGTCTTTGAATCAATTCACACTATTAACTATCGGTGATGGTTTGGTGAGTCAGATTCCAGCGTTGATGATCTCTACTGCGACAGGTATTGTTGTTACAAGAAGAGCAAGTGAAGGGCAATTGGGTGATGATATAATCAGCCAAATGTTACAAAATAAAAAAGTCTTATATGTCTTAGGTTCAACTCTAGGATTATTAGGTCTGTTTACACCTCTCCCAGCCTTACCTTTAACTACACTAGGCTGTATATTTGGATTCTTAGGGTTCCGAATGAGAGATAAAGGAACAACTGGTGAAGTCGCTGAAGCTACAGAAGAAAGCGATGAAAAAATGGAAGAAATCAGAAAACCAGAGAGTATTATTCCACTATTACAAGTTGATCCAATTGAATTAGAATTCGGTTATGGAATTATTCCTTTAGCTGATCCAAACCAAGGCGGTGATTTATTTGACCGTCTAGTCATGATTAGAAGACAAATAGCGTTAGAACTCGGTGTTGTCATACCAATGATAAGACTTCGTGATTTTATACAATTGGATGCAAATGAGTATATTGTAAAAATCAAAGGTTCAAAAGTTGCAGGTGGTTCTATTATGTTTGATCATTACCTTGCAATGAATCCAGGTAATGTAGAAGGTGAAATTAAGGGTATTGAAACGGTTGAACCAGCATTTGGTTTGCCAGCACTTTGGATCAATGAAACAGAACGTGAGAAAGCAGAAATCTATGGCTATACTGTTGTAGATCCATCTTCAATTATTTCAACTCATTTAACAGAAATTTTAAAGAAACACGTTCATGAATTACTGGGTAGAGATGAAGTGAAATCACTGATTGATAATCTACGTGAATCGAGTCCGACGGTTGTTGATGAATTGATTCCCAATATAATGTCGATAGGTGATATACAGAAAGTTCTTGCAAACCTTTTAAGAGAAGGTGTTTCTGTTAGAAATCTACTGACAATTTTAGAGACTCTTGCAGATTATGCAATGTCTAATAAAGATGTCAATATTCTAACAGAATATGTTAGACAAGCGTTAAGTCGACATATTACTAGCACATATATTACTGATAAATTTGCTAGAGTGGTGACTTTAGATCAAAACCTTGAAGCGACTCTAATGGAGTCAATACAACAAACTGAAGGTGGATCATATATGTCTTTATCACCTGATGTGAGTCAAGCACTTCTCAATAACTTAGCAGTACAAATACAGAATCTATTATCATTAGGTGAACAACCGATTGTTGTTACTGCACCAATCGTTAGATTTTATTTTAAACGATTAACTGAGCAAATGATACCAGATTTGATAGTTTTATCGTATAATGAAATAGAACCAGACGTACAAATACAATCAGCAGGGATGGTGAAAATTTAATGAATGTAAAACGATATATTGCACCTAATGTCCAAGAAGCAATGATAAAAATCAAAAATGAATTAGGGCGAGATGCGATAATTTTACATACTAGGAAAATCAAGCAAAAAGGCTTGAAAGGTTTATTTAAAAAACCGTTAGTAGAAGTTGTCGCAGCCATACAGGATGAGCATGAAGTTAAAAAGGCTGTTGAAGTAAAACCTGTTCAACCTATAAGTATTGTTGAAGAAGTAGTTCCTCAACCTGTAGTCATTCGAGAAGTAGAAAAACCAGTAGAAAGAATCATAGAAAAAAGTGTACAAGATACTTCCCAAATTGAATCAATTAAATCAGAAATTGATGAGATTAAAGATTTGTTAAAGACATATATTTCAAAGCCGACACAAACGGTACAGGAAGAAGTCATAATTGAAGAGTTTAATGATGTTGAAAGAGAAACTCGAGAATTTTTAAAATCACTTGAAATAAAAGATTCAATTATAGAAAAGATAATGACCATTGTAAAACGCCAAGTTAGTTTAACACCACAGAATGAACCAATGGTTCGTTCGGCGGTTAGACAAGCTATAAAGGATTATATTGGAGAACCTTTTACGATAGATGGTTTTCCAGGTGAGCAGCGTGTCTTCTTGTTTGCTGGACCAACAGGTGTTGGTAAGACAACAACTTTAGCTAAATTGGCTGCAAAACTTTCTTTATTAGATAATAAAAAAGTAGGTTTAATTACAGCGGATACTTATCGTATCGCAGCTGTTGATCAGCTCAAAACTTATAGCGAAATTTTAGGCATTCCTTTATCTGTTGTATATGAAGCTTCTGAACTTGGTGATGTGATGTACAAATATAAAGACAAAGATATTGTTTTACTGGATACAGCTGGGCGAAGTCATAAATCAGATGAATTATCTCGAGATTTACAAGATTTAATGAATAATTTAGAAAATCCAGAGATTTTCTTAGTAATTAGCCTTACAACGGGGTATAAGGATATTGTTAGCATACTTGATGCGTATAGTTTCATTGATAAGTATAGATTAATCTTTACAAAATTAGATGAAGCTAGCACCTATAGCAATATACTTAATGTAAAAGTTGAGTCGGGTCATGAATTATCTTATATAACTAATGGACAAAGTGTACCTGATGATATTGAAATTGCGGAATCAGAAAAAATTGCTAACTATATAGTAGGTGAAGCCAAATGACAGATCAAGCATTTAAATTAAGAGAATTAATTAACATTAACAGTGCAAAAAAAGAATCAGTCCCTGGCGATGCAAGAATTATTGCTGTTTCAAGTGGTAAAGGTGGCGTTGGTAAAACTAATTTTACAGTAAATTTGGCTATTGCCTTATCAAAAATGGGACATTCGGTTACAATAATCGATGCAGATTTAGGACTTGCTAATATTGATATTTTATTAGGCCTAGTTCCTAGATATACATTGACTCATGTATTGAAACAAGAGAAAACTTTATCTGAGATACTAGTGGAAGGTCCAAATGGTATTAAAATTGTATCTGGCGGATCTGGTGTTATGGATATGGTGAATTTATCACCGTTAGAACTGAACCGATTAATCGAGAGTTTAGAGCATTTGAATAAAGAATCAGATTATATATTAATTGATACTGGAGCAGGTCTTAACCATTCGGTAATTTCTTTTATTCAAGCTTCTCAAGAATTAATAGTAGTGGTGACTTCTGATCCAACATCGATTACAGATGCTTATGCTCTTATAAAAAACATAAGTAAACTAGATGTATCAATTAAAGTTGTTGTGAATCGAATTGAATCTAATAAAGAAGGACATGATGTTTTTGAAAAAATCAATACTGCAACGACTAAGTTTTTAAAATTAGAAATGGAAAGTATTGGGTACATTTATGAAGATCAAAATGTTAAGAAATCTGTAAAAAAGCAAATACCTTTTTTAGTTGGATTCCCAAATACTCTTGCCAGTCGTGGTGTAGAATTGATTGCTGAGAATTTAGTACGTAACAGTACTTATTCACAGCCAAGTGGAGGCTTTTCAAAATTTATAAAGAAAATATTCAATAATAAACAATAGGGGAAATTATGGATTTAACAGTTATTAACACCATTCAACCTGGAGATAAACTTGAGATGCATTATATTAATTCTATTAATCAGGATTTAATATTACAGACGATGGTTTATGATGTCCTATCAAATGATGAAATCTTGATAAATAATCCTGTTATTGAAGGAAAATTATATATGGTTCCAATGAATATTGAGGTTACAGCATTTACAAAACGTGCAGATGTTGGTGTTGTTGTATTTAGAGTACATCTCGTTAAAAGAGAAAAAAATGGAAATGTTTATACCATTAGAGGAAAAATCACATCACCATTAGAGAAACAACAGCGAAGACATTTTTACAGAGTAAAAATGTATCATGATATGGAAGCTTATTGTATGGTAGATGTTCAAGGTCATCCTTTAGACTATTATGTGTTTGATCCTGATGCTGTTGAAGAATTACAAGTTAACTTCAAAGTTTCTCTTTTAGATATAAGTGGAGGCGGTGCTGGACTAAGATCAAAAATTGAATTGCCCATAGGAACCTATGTATATGGGAAATTACCTATCTCTAACAGAGCATTGGAAGTTTGTGGTGTAGTGGTAAGATGTATGCCATCTACAAAATTTCTGAATGAATATGAGCTAGGCATTGAATTTAAAGATTTACCGGGAGATGCAATTCGTATCATAACATCGTATGTTTTTAAAGCTCAACAAGAAGCAAGGAGAAAGGAGTTAGATTAATGGCAAAAATAAAAGTGTTAATCGTAGATGACTCAGCCTTTATGCGGAAAATATTGACAGATATTCTGTCAGAGACTACTCGGATTGAAGTTGTGGGTACCGCAAAAAATGGTGAAGATGCCATCAATCAAATTCGGAAACTTAAACCAGATCTTGTAACATTAGATGTTGAAATGCCTGTTATGGATGGTATAACAGCTTTAAAACTTATTGTTGATGAATTTAAAATACCTGTTGTTATGCTAAGTAGTTTAACTCAAGTTGGTGCTGATCTGACAATCAAAGCATTGGAAATCGGTGCAGTCGACTTTATTACTAAGCCTACAAGTATTTTCAAAATAAATACTGAAGAGATTAAAACTTCATTAGTTGATAAAATTATTGAAGCTTCTAAAGTCTCAGTAAGTAAAGTATCACTAATTAAAAGGGTTACATATACGAAAAAAGAAATACCTGATTTTAAACGATCCAACAGAATCAAGAATCTGATTGCTATTGGTACTTCTACAGGTGGACCAAGAGCTCTACAATCTGTAGTTGCTCAGATTCCCGGAAATGTAGAAGGTGCAGTGCTTATTGTACAGCATATGCCAGTCGGATTTACAAAGTCTTTGGCCGATAGATTAAATACACTATCTGATATTGAAATAAAAGAGGCTGAACACGGAGATATATTAAAACCTGGTTGTGGGTATTTGGCTCCAGGTGGTTATCAAATGGAAGTTAAGAAGAAAGGAAACGATTATATCATCAATTTAGATGATTCAAGAATTGTTTCAGGACATAGGCCTTCGGTTGATGCCATGTTACATTCCATTGTTAAAGAGAATATTAAAAATACTGTTGCTGTCATTATGACTGGTATGGGTTCTGATGGTGCGGACGGTTTAGTAGAATTAAAGAGAAATGGGAAAATAAAAATTATTGCTCAGGATGAAGATTCTTGTGTTGTCTATGGTATGCCGGGATCGGCTGTTAAGAAAAATGCAGTGGATGTCATTGTACCACTAGATCAAATTACAAAAGAAATTATGAAAGCGATGGGAGTGTAAATTATGGATATGAACCAATATATGGAGATTTTTATCGAGGAATCTAAAGAACATTTACAATCTATGAATCAAGTTTTATTAGAACTTGATAATAATATGTCAGATGTCCAACATGTAAATGAAATTTTTAGAGTTGCACATACTATTAAAGGTATGTCAGGAACTATGGGATTTTCGAAAGTTGCGGACTTAACACATGAAATGGAAAATGTTCTTCATTTAGTAAGAAATCATGAAATTGCTGTAAATAGCTATATAATTGATATACTCTTTGAGTGTTTTGACTCATTAGAAGGCCAGATTACTCACATTGAAGAAAACAATATTGAGAGTGATGAAGAAAACATCTCGTTAGTAAACAAATTAAAAGAAATATTTAAGACTAAATCAAATACACCTGGAGCAGTAGATTCTACTGAGGCTCAAGTGGTAGAAGAAGTAAAAGTTGTAGCAACTACTGGAGAGTTTCAGGTTGATGTGATGCAAACTTCTGTAGCAGCGTTAAGACAAGCTGCTTCTGAAGGCTTTAATATCATGAAAATTCGCGTAACACTTGTAGAAAGTTGTATGCTAAAAGCAGCAAGATCATTTATTATTTTCAATTCGTTAGAAGATCAAGGTGATGTACTTTTATCTTATCCGAGTGCAGAAGATATAGAAGATGAGAAATTCGACTTGTTCTTTGAAGTATTGTACTTAACAAAAGATTCAGAAACTGAAATTAGACATTTATTTGATTCAATCTCTGAAATTGATAAAGTGGATATTGAAATAGTAGATGAGTTGCCTCAAGATGAACTCGCACCTCAAAAAACTGAGGTTGTTAGTAGTAATATTGTACAAGAAATAGTAGAAAAAGAAGTCAAAGAAGAGGCTGTTCAACAAGAAAAATCAAGTGGTAAAAGTAAAACATCTAAGACTGTTAGGGTAGATATAGATCGTTTGGATAACCTTATGAATCTTGTTTCTGAATTAATTATTGTTAAAACTAGTATGGAAGAACATGATTCAGATAAAGGTAAGTCAGGTATGGCAGACGCGGTTGAATATCTTGAAAGAATTACAACGAGTCTTCATGATGCTGTTATGAAAGTTAGAATGGTACCAGTTGAAAGAGTATTTAACAGATTCCCTAGAATGGTACGAGACTTAGCCAAAGACTTAGATAAAAAAATAAAATTAGTTATGTCAGGTCAGGAAACAGAAGTTGATAGAACTGTTGTGGATGAAATCGCAGATCCATTGATTCATTTGATTAGAAACTCAATTGATCATGGTATCGAGTCGCCTACTGAACGTGAACAACGTGGCAAAAATGCACATGGTACAGTTAATCTTAAAGCATACCCTGAAGGAAACAATGTTGTTATCGAAGTAGTTGATGATGGTAATGGAATAGATCCAAAGGTTATTGCAAAAAAAGTTGTTTCTAAAGGTTTATTAACTGAAAAAGAAGTTGATAGCATGTCAGATAAAGATGTGTTGAATTTATTATTCACGCCTGGATTCAGTACTGCTGAAACGGTAACTGATTTATCTGGACGTGGTGTTGGTCTAGATGTAGTAAAAAGTAAGATTGCAACATTAGGTGGTTCGGTAGATATATTGTCTGAAGTGGGTGAAGGTAGTAAATTTGTTATTCGATTACCATTAACATTAGCAATTATTCAAGCTTTAATGGTATACTTAGATGATGAGAAGTATGC
>JABXKX010000532.1 GCA_013619035.1 Peptostreptococcaceae bacterium | reverse complement strand
TATTTACCGAATGAATCATCATCAATTATCTCTAAATTCTCATCATTCTCTTCAGAATTAACATAAGTCAAATTTTTAATTTTGTCTACTTCAGCACTGTGATATGTATTGTTAACTGTTTTAGTGCCAGCAACACGAGCACCATCGGCAGCTGAAATCACATTGATACCATTCAATATTGCTGTACCAGCAGCTACACCTCCGCCTCCAGCAGCAATTGTTCCACCGCCAATTTGAGCTAATGTTGCACTTGTTTGAGCTACACCATGTAATGATGATATTGCAACACCTGTACTTGCAGTAGCTGTAGCAGCAGTAACTGTTGTTATCCCCGCTCCTATCACATCACCCACTAGTAAACCAGCAGCAGCTCCGCCAATAATTGAACCTATTTTCCTACCATTCTCAATTTCATGCTGAGTAGCACCCATCGATTCAGCAACAGATTCACCAATACCACCTCCAAGTTCAGTGGCAATATCCAATGCAGTATCAATAACAGTTCCGACTCCATTTCCAGTTGCTATGAGAGCACCATTTGAAAAGTCCCCTAATCCATTCCCAATTTCTCTCGATGCATCAGCAATAGAATCAGCACCAAATCCATCAGCAACAGCTCCTATAATTTCTCCTGCTCCTTTAAATGCTATCTCCGAAGTCTTTCCAACTATCGTACCCGTTATTTTGAAGATACCTCCAAGTAATCCCATAAACACTCCTTTCGATTTATTAAAACCTATCATTTATTTCTAAAAAAAACTTATACATTTTCTTATAATAATTTATCTAAACGCAAGTATAGTATTGTATATTCCAAGACTTCCATTTGTTGCTTACTAATACCTCCATCTAGCTCACAATGCGTAATCATAGCTTTAACAATTTCTACTTGTGTTTCTGTAGATAGTTCTTTTATGTTATGAATATATTTTTTATGAGATCCTAACTTAATATCAGCTCTCATCATCCAAGTAAACTGATTCATCAACCAATCATATTCTTTTCTATCATTATCATCTAAATCAAATAATTCATTAGTCAAATCTTCAATATTTCTTTGTGCCCTAATAGTTTTTTCCCATTTGCATGAGAAAGATATCCAAAAACATGTCCAATATCACCACTCACGGGTTTAAGTTTAACCATTTATTTTCTCCTTAAATTTGATCTAAGTAATTCAATCTCACTCCAACAAAATACTCTAGATATTTCAATTGTCGTTTTATATTATCACATTTCTACTTGAATTAAACCAAATTTACAATTTTTCTAATATTTTGAAAATATGAAATACTCTCTCTTATCATTCTCCTCATTCAAAATCTTATTATTATTATTATTGAATTTTTCATATTCTTCCGTTATCAGTCTTCCAATGAGAATCCAATGTAACATTCATTTAACTCTTCAGAAGTACAAATACCTCTATAAATCTTGATTATTTCCATATACATATCCTATCAATTTCAAAATGCGCTGTATCCAAATTCAATACCATGATAGATCACAATTAAAAAGACACCCATTTCTGAGAGCCTTCAATAATCACAACTGATTAACAATATAGATTCATACTAAATAGCATATCCTATATAATAAAGACCCACTAATGTGAGTCTTTAAATATCTAGCTAAATCTCTCAACATTTAATCAATATCTGATCTAACAGGACAATTAAGCTGAAAACTTAATCAACTACTCTTTCGAATACATAATAACTTGGATCAGCATTTCTATAAGTGTAATCCCCATTTTTAAATTCATAGAACATATAATCTTTATCTAAAATCGTCACTATAAAATATCTAGAAGCAGACTCTTGTAGAGGTTCAGCGCTTAATAATATTCCATTAGTCCATTTTTCAGTTCTTTCAAAGTCATTATTGTATGTATGTGTTACAGATCCTTTTGATGCAAACTCTAAAGTTTTATAATGTAACCGGCCTAAAAAATTCTTCTCATTTGATTTAAACATGTATGGATTATCGATAAAATCTACACATTGCCACTTCCCGATAACTTCTTCATCTAATTCAAAACCAAACTTAATATTATCAGTCTTAACTCCATCAATTATAGTGCTTTCCACTTCACGGAGTTCTATTTCATAATTGCCTATTGAATAGATATTATACTTGTCACCTCTAAGAAATACATAATAGCCTGCTTCCTCTTCTCTTAACTGAAAATCTCCATTCTTAAATTCAACAAACAAGTATTCCTCACCAAACGCTTCAACAATAAAATATCTGCTAGCAGTACCATATCCATTTTTTGCGTCTAAAACCAATCCCTTTGTCCATTTATTTAATTTTTGAAAGCCATTCGTAAATTCTTCAAAAACACTCCCATCTCTTGAAAATGTCAATAATTCATACATTAACTCCCCAAAATAAGACTTTTCATACGGTCTAAAATCTAGTGGATTATCCAAAATATCAACACAATGCCATTCTCCTAAAATATTTTCATCATTCTCAAATGTAAAATTAACATCATCCATTCTTACATCATCTATAGTTGCACTTCTTACCGTTCTCAATTCAATATCAGATTCTTTTACCAAGTCTATTGCATCAATAGACAATCCATCACTATCAGACCACTTTGTATCCCATTGAAACTCTTCCACTGCATACTTCCAAGTCATTGGAAAATAAGTAATGTTTTTATAAAGCAAAACCGGATACTCTTCTAGATTATTATTGACACTCTTACCATTTACTTCTATTGGAAATGCTGCAATTTGTGCTTTTTGTTGACTGCCCAAAACATTTTCAGCACCTAAAAAACTTTGCTCTAATGCACTTATATCTTTCTTAACATTAATTTTCAGTCCCTCAACAGAATCAAATTTCAGGTTTAAACCTATACCTGCTAAATAGTCCGATGTCATAGGGAAATATGTAATGCTTTTATACGAAATAACTGGATATTGACTATGTTCTGTATCTATTAGTTCACCATTAACTTTTACATCAAAGTCGGGTATCGTGACAATAACATAATCTACTTCACTATCATTAACACTCGTTGAACTAACTGAAGCATTGGTCCGATCTGAATGGGTGAACGATATTGATGATATTGAAGTTATCATCAATATAACCGATACTAAAACAACAAATTTCTTTTGCAATGGAATTCTCATGTTATCTCCTTCTTAGTTTGAACATAATCCTAGAATATTTAATGAATACAATACAGTTAATAAATCTATTAATCATGAACCTTTTCCCTTATAAAATCATACTTGATTATTTTGTCAGATTACAATTATCAACTTTATATGTAATTACCTTACATTCAACATATCACATAAATCACACGTTTTCTATAGTATGACTTTGACTTCACATAATTACAGCTTATCTGAGTATCCTATGCTTACAATTCAGACCTCATATTAGGTACTTCATTTCCACCAGGGTGACCACCCGACATAGACCTATGACCTGTATGCAACAACCTTGCTCTTATAATACTTTGTGTGCCAAAACGATCTCGTATCTCATCTATCACGTTATCTATATGTTCATCCCTTTCATTAGGAGAATCTTCATCAAACAGAAATAACTGTCTATGTATATCTTCAGATATCAATTGTGATACTCTTACTTCAATATGTCGTAATGGTGTTTTACCATCCCATAGGATATTAAATAGCTGCTTTGCATGTTTGATGATATCAGATGTAGCAGCTATTGATAACATAATCTTTCTTTGTTTCCTGACTACCTTAAACTCAGTATCCTTAATAGCAACAGCTACCAGTAACGCCCTCTTCTTTCTATTACGTAGACGCATTCCAATTGTCTCTGATAGAGTTGTAATAAGATTATAGGCATCTTGATATTCATCAATATTAAAACGACTGGTAGAACTATTGCCTATAGACTCTACTCTAATATGCTTTGGATTATTAATAATAGAATAATCATCACCTAAACAATAGTTATAGATCATTACACCATATGATTTAAAGATTTCTTGCATAAAGGGTAAACCTCTATCAACAATTTCTCCTATAGTATTGACTCCATATTTTCTTAGTTTTTTTTCTATTGCAGCACCAATGCCATGTAACTCACGTATGTCTAAACACCACATCTTAGCCTCTACTTCATGTTTATATAGAGTATGAACCATATTAGGTTTTCTTAGATTACTAGCCATCTTGGATAGTAATTTGCTCGTACTAACACCAATATTCACAGTAAAGCCCAGTTCCTTGAAGACTCTATCCTTTATTTCATGGGCAAGTTTTTCATAGTCATCATATATCAAATCATGTCCTTCGAAACATATCCAACTTTCATCAATACTATAAGGTTCAACAAACATGCTGTATTCCCTAAAGATTTCATTCATCGCCCTACTACACTTCACATATATATCATATCTTGGTGGTACAATATTTAAATCTGAACATAGTGTTCTTGCATCTCTTAAGGTCATACCAGTCTTTATGCCTGTCCATTTAGCAGGGTCGCTCTTAGCCAAGACTATCCCATGTCGTGAAGCCTCTGATCCACCAATGACACAGGGAATTTGTCTAATGTCTATTTCATGTCCATGTTGTAGTAAATAAGTCGCATGCATCGATAAAAACGCGTTGTTTACATCTATTAAAAAATATATTGCCATTATTCTCCTTTGTGTCGAATTATGAATTCACTGATATTAGTGTACTAACAATTATACCGAACGTGCGTTCTTTTGCAAGCGATTTGATAGAATTGATCCTTAAATGAAAATTTAATAGTACATTACCTTTAATTGAATGTGACAATAAGTCTTGCACATATTCCTGTATACTGTTAGGTATGGTTGCCTGCCTGCAGCAGAAAGGAAATTCTAATGAAGCAAGAACGTACTCAAAGCAACCATAAGAACCTAACATATCAGGATAGATTAAATATAGAAGAAAGACTAAAAGTTGGTTATACTTTTAAAGCTATAGCAGAAGAATTAGGACGTCATCCAAAGACCATTTCTAAAGAAGTTCAAAGAGGTCACTTTACTAGAGAGAAGAATCATAAACTTAGAAAAGGAACTTGTGCAAATTTAAGTAATTGTACCATTACTAATCTATGTGAGAGTACTTATTGTAAAAAGAATAAGCCGTGTAGCAAGTGTAAAATAAATACTTGTTCTCGGTATTGTGACTTTTACATTCCTGGCTCATGTGAGAAACTTCTGAAACCTCCGTATGTTTGTAACCCGTGTAGAAAATATACAACTTGTGGTTATGATAAAAGATGGTACCGTGCAAATCATGCAGATAATTCTTATCACGATCGTATGGTACAGTCTAGAATTGGTGTAGATTTATCGCCAGATGAAGTTTATGAATTAGATCAGTTAATAACACCCTTGCTACTGAAAGGACAATCTATAGCTCATATCTATGCCACTCATGGCGATCGAATTAAATGTTCAAAGCGTTCTTTGTATAACTACATTGATCTTGGTTTGCTTAAGGCTAGAAACATTGATTTGCCAAGAAAGGTTCGATATAAGCCTCGTAAAAAACAACAAGTGCTCAAGTTTGATCAGAAGTATCGAAACGGTCGTACTCATGAGGAGTTCGAATTATACATGGGGATGAATCCTAGTTTAAATGTTGTTGAAATGGATGTCGTAGAAGGTCGTAAAGGTGGAAAAGTCTTTCTAACATTTCTATTTAGACATTGCAATTTAATGCTTGTTTATTTAATGGAAAGTGCTACACAGAAAAATGTCATATCAGTATTTAATCAGTTAACAAACACCTTTGGAAATGAAGGAATGAAGAAACTATTTCCGGTAATTTTAACAGACAACGGTGGAGAATTTAAGGATCCGTGGTCCTTAGAAAAGGATGAATACGGAGATGCTCGTACAAGGGTTTTCTACTGTGATCCTCATAAATCATACCAAAAAGGCAAACTAGAAAAGAATCATGAATTTATTAGATACATTCTTCCAAAAGGAAAATCATTTGATGAGTTAACTCAAGAGAAAGCAACCTTGATAACGAATCATATAAATAGTATAGCAAGAGCCAGCTTAAACGACAGGACGCCATTTGAACTGGCTAGCATACTACTTGGTAGCGATGTGCTATCAAAATTGGACCTTCTTCATGTACCTCATGACGATGTCCATTTAAAACCAAGTTTATTAAAATAATAGTATAAAGAGTGCAGGCAGTCAGCGATCCAATAACTTTATTTGGTGAGTGGACCATAAGTCTTGCACGGACCTGGCCAGTTGCTTGTTTGCCATACCTACAAATCAATAAATTGGCTTTATTTAAGACTATTATACTTCAATTCACCTAAAAAGTAAGAGAAAAATAGGTTGTTAACTCTTGCACAGATGAAAATGAACTAGGAGGTGACAATGAGTTTTGCAATCAACCTGATAGAATTGATCCTGATAGAATTGATGATTTTTACACACAAAAAAAAGAACCATACTTTCTATAAGAAAATATCAGTTCTTTATTTACAAGTTACTAAGTATTAAATAGATAATACTTCTAAGCAGTATACATAAATCGAAGAAACAAAAACAAACTGTTTCTCCACAATTAGTTCTGTCTAGCTTCATTTCACTTAATGTATTGATTGCTACTCTTCTGCTAGACGTAACAATGCCCTAAATTTATGTTTAGGAAGTAGCTAATAAAACGGATCCTTAAAACCAGTTTTGGGATATAGTTACAAAACGTAATATAATAACAGCAATTGTCTATATGACAATTGCTTAATACTTCATTCCAATATTGCTTTTATAATGTGAAGTTCAATAAAATTTAACCATACATCTTTCATTTGTAGGGTACATCACCTTACAATAATTAACTCTATATGCTATCAGTATCGTGTATCACTTTTCCACCGCAGTCCAGAATCTTATGCGATTTTTTAGCGTATCCTACTGTATATTGAGATGTTGATATATAAAAAGGACATTCACATTATTTCTAGTTCATTGGTGCAAAACTAACTTTCCATACTTCACCGTCTTTTGTTAAACTAAATCCGTAAGTAAAATAACCTTCTGGATCAGCGTAATGGCCATTCTTACTTTTCCATATAATAGTTGCATCTAAGCCATCAGCATCTATCCTTGTTTCTAAGTTATAAACATCATTAAATATGTCGTAATCCAACACACTATTATCTGACTCGTTTATGAACTCATCTTTAGTCATAAGTATTAATTCCTCTTTGGTAGTATAAAATTCATATTGTGTTTCATAATCCTTTACTCTTCCAGATAATAAGTACATCTTACATACTGTTATTGGTTCCAAGCCTTTCAACACATTGTCATTATAACTTGCTCTAAATTCTTCGAATTTAGTATATTCAAATGTTGTTAAACTGTTTAGGGAACTAAAGTATA
>JABXKX010000573.1 GCA_013619035.1 Peptostreptococcaceae bacterium | reverse complement strand
GTATGCTTTACCTCTAAATAACATTTCTGAAATTACAACTATTAAATCAAGTGATATTTGTATGTTACAAAGTCAAGAAGTTGTTTTATATAGAGATAAGACATTACCAATCATTAGAATGAAAGAAATTCTAGAATTAAGAGATCCAAGCGAAAGAGCAGATGTCAAAGAGTTAACGGTAGTAATCGTTAGAAAAGGCTCAGAAGAAGCAGGGCTAGTAGTTGACAGTTTAATTGGACAACAAGAAATAGTTATTAAATCACTAGGTGCTTACTTAAAAGGTATCCCAGCTATTGCAGGTGCTACGATCTTAGGTAATGGTGGTGTTGCATTAATTGTTGATCCTAATCAATTATTCTAGAAGGAGGTCTTACGATGAATAGCAGAGAATATGTAATTTTCAAATTGGTTGATGAATCTTATGCAGTAGATATTGACCATGTAGAGAATATCGAAAAACACATCGAAATTACAAGAGTACCCTACACAAAAAAATATATTAAAGGTGTGATTAATCTGAGAGGAAATATCATACCTGTAATAGATGTAAGAAAGCGATTTAACTTAAAGGAAAAAGAAGCCGATAAAGATTCTAGAATAATGATTATCAATCATGGTGAACTTAAAGTTGGTTTACTTGTTGATGTTTCGTCTGAAGTACTTCAAATTGAAGATGAAAATATCGAACCAGCTCCAAAAGTAACCGGCGCAGATGATGATTATATCAGTAGTATAGGTAAAGATAATGGTCGTATTATTATGATTGTCGATTTAGATAAACTACTTGAAATAGAAGAATTCGAAGACTTATAGGAGTTTATAATGAGTAAGGTATTAGAGAACTTTGATAACATTGTATTAGATGTTTTAAAAGAAGTTGGAAATATTGGAGCCGGAAATGCTGCAACTGCATTGGCGAAGATGATCAGCAAGAAAGTTGACATGAAAGTACCGCAAGTAAACGTATTAGATTTTTCTGAAGTGCCTGATATTTTAGGGGGTCCAGAAAAAGAAGTGGTTGGAATTTTCTTTAAGCTTGAAGGTGAGTTAGAAGGTAGTATTATGTTTGTACTAGACACTTTCTCAGCTGAGCAACTAATAGAACTTTTGATGCCAGGTATTGCTGTAAATGGCTTTAACGATTTTTGTTTTTCTGCACTTCAGGAAATTGGAAATATACTAGCTGGTTCTTATATATCATCGCTGTCAGCTCTATCAAATTTAGATATAAAGATTTCTGTGCCTTCTTTGGCATTAGATATGGCTGGAGCTATATTAAGTGTACCGGCTATACATTTTGGTTTAATTGGTGACAAAATATTGATTATTGAAAATGAGTTTGTCGAGATGATAGAACATGATAGCGTAAATGGTTATTTTATTTTAATACCAGAAGTTGATTCATATGATGTTCTATTAAGAAGTTTAGGAGTGCAAATATGATCGGAATGACTAAGGTAGGCATGGCCGATCTTAAGGTTGTAAAGCACCCAGGTTCTTTAACAACTCTTGGATTAGGTTCGTGCATTGGTATTTGCCTATATGATCCTTCGTCTAAGACGATTGGAATGGCACACATCATGTTACCTTCAAGCAAAACAATAAAGAATAATTCTAATACAGCAAAATTTGCAGATACTGCAATCATTGAGTTGCTAGATGGTATGAAAAAAGAGGGCGCTAATTTGAGACGTTTGGTAAGTAAAATTGCTGGTGGGTCGCAGATGTTCAAATTTACCAGTGGTAATGATATGATGAAAATAGGTCAAAGAAATGCTGAAGCTGTTCGAGTTATATTAAAATCACACAATATACCCATATTAGCAGATGATACTGGAGGAAACTTTGGTAGAACGATTGAGTTTTATTCTGAAACTGGTACGTTGTTAATAAAAACAATTGGACATGGTGTAAAAGAAATATAAATAGGAGCCTACATATGACCAATATTGAATTGTGGAAAAGTTATAAGGAGTCAGACGACTTAAAGGCTAAAGAAGCATTGATAATATCATACATTTCTTTAGTAAAGGCTATTGCAGGACGTCTTTATAATACATACAATGCTCATGTTGAGTATGATGATTTGGTTGGGTATGGTGTCATAGGTCTCTTAGATGCAATTGAGAAATATGATTATAAACTTGGGAACAAGTTTGAAACCTATGCAAACATAAGGATCAGAGGTTCCATCGTTGATCAACTTAGATCATTAGATTGGATTCCTCGATCAATGCGTCAAAAGTATAAGCTTCTTGAAAAAGCTACTAAGAAGCTTCAGAACGTACATGGTATGGATATCAAAGATGAAGATTTGGCTAAAGAGATGAATATGTCTATTAAGGAACTCAGTGAGTTGATGCATCAAGTATCAATGTTTTCTGTCGTTTCATTGGATGAGAAAATTAGTGAAAATAGTAATATCAGTATTCAGGAGGATCGGAAAGAGGAAACACCCGAAGGTCAACTCATGGATGTTGAAACAAAACGTATGCTGAAAGAGATGATTGGGAAATTACCCGAGAAAGAGCAACGTATCATAGAATTATATTACTATTCGGAACTAACTTATAAAGAAATTGCTAAAATTATGAGTATTTCGGAATCAAGGATTTCTCAACTACATACAAAAGCGATAACTAAAATGCAAGCTAAACTAAGTGATTTATTATAATGGAGTAGAATATGTCTGAATCTAATAATGCAAAACCATATCGATTAATTGTAAAACTATCTAGTGATTATTATCATGCTTTTTTAACTATTGATGCGGATGATTTCAATTTTAAATTATCCAAAGAAGAAATTATCAAAGCGCTAAGTGATAAAAAAGTAACATTTGGTATAAATCCGAATGCTATAGAGTATGTTATTAATAATCCAGAAAAGGCCGACAGCATTGAAGTCGCTACTGGTATAGAACATGAACATGGAGTAGATTCAAAAATAACTTTTGAAGTAGATACAGCACAGGATTTAAAACCTGCAGAGAATGAAGATGGAACAGTTGACTTTAAAACAACCAATTTTGTTCAGATTGTAAAAGCAGGACAAGTTTTAGCTTATAAAACAATGAACACTCCTGGAAAAACTGGTACAACGGTGACTGGGATGAATATTAAAGCTAAAGATGGTAAAATGGGTAATTTTAAGTTTGGTAAGAATGTTGAATTAACTGAAGATGGCATGTCAATTATAGCGTTATGTGATGGTTCTATTAAAATGGCAGGGGTAAAAATTTCTATTATTGAGGTCTTAGAGATATTCTCTGATGTTGGTGTTAAAACGGGAAATGTATCTTTCTCTGGTAGAATTATAATAAGAGGTAATGTAACTAGTGGTTATAAAGTTGAAACTCAAGATACTATAGAGATCTATGGTGTAGTTGAAAGTGCTGAGATCCTTGCTGGTGGTGACATCATCATTAGCGGTGGTGTTCAAGGTAATGACGAATGTTTGATCAAAGCTGGTGGTGAAATTAAATCAAACTACTTTAACAATTGTAAGATTGTCGCAGGTGGTGAAATCACGACGGACTCGATGATGCATTGTGATGTAGTAAGTGATGAAAGTATAACTGCAAAAGGTAAAAAAGGTTTAATTTTAGGAGGTCAATGTATTGCTAGACATCATGTGATAGCAAAAACACTGGGTACTGAAATTGGCACTACTACTAAATTGCAACTTGGTATAACCAATGATATCATGACTGAGTTTCAAGATTTAGCAGCGAATATTAAAGAGTATAAAGCCAATGTTTCAAAATTGAAGAAGGCTTATGATATTCTAGGAAAGCAAAAAAAAGTTAAACAAGATGATCCTAAAATTAACGCGATGTACGAAACGACTAAATCATCGCTTGATGAATATAACACTAATTTAAAAAACGCCATGATAGATTTTAAAAATATCAATGAACTCATTGAAAAACTAAAAGATGTTTATGTAAAGGCAGAAACTATTTATCCTGGTGTTAGAGTTAAAATCGGAAATTCTCACTATAATGTAAAGACTGCAGTATCTAAAGCAAAGATCATTAAAGATCATGGAGAGATTGTTCTAACTTCTTATTAGGGAGTGATTTTATGCCTATTAAACCAATGGACATGCAAGTTTTATTACCAAATGTTAGACGTGCTGCTCGTCCAGATAATGTTAAACTCGCTAAAGAGGAAATGGCGATGCAACAGCAACAGATAACTGAAGATAAGGAACTTCAAAAGAATCAAAATAAAGTATCCAACTTGGAAAAAAAGGATCAAAACGAATTAAAAAATGATCAGAAGGAAAGTCGAAATAAAGCTGAATCTTCTAAAAAGAAGAAAAAAGAAAAAGAAGAAGAGAAAAAAATTCAGATGAGGGAATATGGCTCAACTTTTGATATTAAAGTTTAGGAGTAGATATGGCTGCATTTTTTAGTATATCTATTGGGCTTTTTATTGCTATTTTTTCGTTGGTGATGATACGGCGAGAAGTTATGAAAGCCTCATTTTTTAAACATGTTAAGTTAAACGATGGGGATACAGATGCAATTATTAATCAATTACGAGCAATTGAAATTACTGTTGATGAAATGAATCAGTCATTTTATGATATTGCTAGTGATTTAGAAGGAAAATTTAGTATGCATGAAAAAGAAATTGAGATCATTGATCAAAAGATCAATGATATTAATTTGTTAACAAAAGATTTATCAAAAATGCTGAATTATCAGGGGAAAGAAATTGCAACTTTCAAGAAGCCTAATAATAAAGAAATAGAAAAAAAAGTAGAAGTGAAATCCATTGTGAAGGAAGAATCTGACATCAAAGATGAGATTCTGAGATTAAAATCATTGGGAATGGACGATCAACAAATTGCAAGACGATTAAATAAAGGAATTCGTGAGATAAAAATGATCATGAACTTTATTAAATAAATAAGCAGTATAATATTGTAAATATATTATTATTATGTTATACTGTTTGAGGTAAAAAAAATCGCACACAAAACTGACCGATAGCCCAAGTGCTCTAAATGGAGTGGGTGTAGGGATGACGTTTGTGGAGGAAAAACTAAGGAGGACAATATGTCAGTAATTTCAATGAAACAATTATTAGAAGCTGGTGTTCACTTCGGTCACCAGACAAGAAGATGGAACCCAAAGATGGCACCATACATCTTCACAGAGAGAAACGGTATCTACATCATCGATTTACAACAAACTGTAAATTTAATAGATGATGCTTACAACGCTGTCAGAGAAGTATCAGAAGCTGGTGGTCACGTATTATTTGTTGGTACTAAGAAACAAGCTCAAGAAGCTATTAAGCAAGAAGCAGGTAGATCTGGTATGTACTTCGTTAACCAAAGATGGTTAGGTGGTATGTTAACAAACTTCAAAACAATCAAGAAAAGAATCAATTTATTATTTGAACTTGAAAAAATGGAAGAGAACGGAACTTTCGAAGTACTTCCTAAGAAAGAAGTTATTCAATTAAAGCTTAAGAAAGAAAGATTAGAGAGATTCTTAGGTGGAATCAAAAACATGCCTGGATTACCAAGTATTGTATTTGTTGTTGATCCAAAGAAAGAAAAAAATGCTATTGCTGAAGCTAAATTATTAAATATTCCTGTAATTGGTATTGTAGATACAAACTGTGATCCAGATGATATTGACTATGTTATCCCTGGAAATGATGATGCTATTAGAGCCGTAAAATTAATTACTTCTAGAATGGCTGACGCTGTTATCGAAGGTAGACAAGGTGAAGAATTAGAGGAAGCTCCAGTAGTAACTGAAGCATAATCAATAATAAGGAGTGTATAAAATGGCAATTACAGCTTCAATGGTAAAAGAATTAAGAACTAGAACGGGTGCAGGTATGATGGACTGTAAAAAAGTTTTAGTAGAAACTGATGGCGATATGGAAGCTGCTATCAAGTTAATGAGAGAAAAAGGAATGGCTAAAGCAGCAAAAAAAGCTGGTAGAATTGCTGCAGAGGGTCTTGTTAAGGCTGTTGTAGCTGATGGCAAAGCTGCTATCGTAGAAGTAAACTCTGAGACTGACTTCGTTTCTAAAAACGATTCATTCGTAGCTTTTGTAGAAAATGTTGCTAAACAAGCTTTAAATACAAATGCAGCTACAATTGAGACTTTCATGTCAGAAGCATGGCACTTAGATGCTTCTAAAGATGTTCAAACTGTACAAACTGAGCATATTGCTCAAATTGGTGAGAACTTAAACATTAGAAGATTCAGAGTATTAGACTTAGGTCAAAATACTGTTGCTGCATATATCCACGGTGGTGGAAAAATTGGTGTTTTAGTAGAAGTTGAAGGTGCTAATGGCGATGCTGTCGTTGAAGCTGCTAGAAATATTGCAATGCAAGTTGCTGCTACTAATCCTAAGTATGTTTCTAGAGATGATGTTGATCAAGATTTCATCGCTGCAGAAACTGAAGTTCTTACAACTCAAGCATTAAACGAAGGTAAACCTGCTGCAATCGTTGAGAAAATGGTTAAAGGTAGAGTTCAAAAGATGCTTAAAGAGATTTGTTTATTAGATCAACCTTACGTTAAAGATGACGACTTTACAGTTGCTTCTTACTTAAAATCTGTAGATGCAAACGCAAAACTTGCGAATGTAGTTAGATTTGAGACTGGTGAAGGTATTGAGAAAAAAGAAGAAAACTTTGCAGAAGAAGTTGCTAAGCAAATCAATGGTTAATTGAATAGAAGAACACTTTTATAAGTGTTCTTTTTTTTTAGGAAATTCTTAAGAAAGTTCCTATTTTATGATAAAATAGAAAAGAGAGCTTCGTTTAAAGGATAATTTGACAAAGATATGTAATCTTATAAGGAGGAATCATTTTGAAGCCTAAATTTAAAAGAGTTATTTTGAAGTTGAGTGGAGAAGCTTTAGGTGGTGCTAAAGGTACTGGTATAGATGAAGAAATTGTCTCGATAGTAACAGATCAGGTTAAAGAATTATCTGATGCTGGCGTTGAAGTTGCTATTGTTATCGGTGGAGGAAATTTCTGGCGAGGACGTACTAGTGAAAAAATGGATCGTTCAACAGCTGATTACATGGGGATGATGGCGACTGTTATTAATGCTCTAGCGTTACAAGATTCATGTGAGCAAAAGAATCTTAGTACTCGTGTGATGAGTGCAATTGAAATGAGACAGATTGCGGAACCTTACATAAAGCGTAAAGCCGTACGTCATTTGGAAAAAGGGCGTGTTGTTATTTTCGCTGCTGGTATCGGTAATCCATTCTTTTCAACTGATACAACTGCTGCGCTTAGAGCAGCAGAAATAGAAGCTGAAGTTATCTTATTGGCTAAAAAAGTTGATGGTGTTTACGATAGTGATCCAAATGTAAATCCAAATGCTAAGAAATATACAACTATGACACATGATGATGT